>CAZWSD010000119.1:0-8735 GCA_964636535.1 uncultured Acidobacterium sp.
ACTCTATGTCATGAGCCCCTGCTGCCTCTCGCCGTTTCCCACCCCCAACCCTGATGCTCCGCAGGTTAAAGCCTTCTACGCCGCTGTCGCGAAGATGAAGTCCCCCTCTGACGCCGCCAACTTCCCCTTCTACTGGCGCGCCCAACTGGCCACTGCGGCGGCCTGGTCGCCCGATCCCAAAAACCCTCCCCTTTATCTCGACCTGCCCATCAAGAACGGCAAAGTGCAGCCCTCGGTCCTCGCTAAGTGGGATGCCAACTCACCCCTCGCATTCATCGACCAATATATTGACAACCTTCGCAAGTACCGTGCCATCGCCCTCGACGTGGGCGACCAGGATGGCTTCCGCTTCAATACGCGGAAGGTCCATGAAATTCTCGATAATTACGGCATCATGAACACCTTCACCATTTATCACGGCACCCACACCAGCGCCGTCGCTATTCGCTTTCAGAACTACGTCATGCCGTTTTTCAGCAAGTACCTATCCTTTAACGCAACCAGACATTAAACACTCGAGCGGCCAATACCGCCGCCTCTCGACCCACCTCAACCCCCTTTGCTCAACTGGAGAAAACAACAATGAGGCAAACCTTCTTACGTTTCACCGCTGGACTCGTGCTCGGCACCGCGACCCTGCTCTGCACTCCGCTTCCAGCCCACGCCCAGGCCCCGCAGAAATCCACCCCTGCCTATATGAATCCCAGCCTACCGGCCAAAATCCGAGCTGAGGATCTGGTCTCCCACATGACCCTCAAGGAAAAAGCCTCGCAGATGGTCAACGGCGCGCGTCCCATCCCCAGCCTCAATATCCCTGGATACAACTGGTGGAGTGAGGCCCTCCACGGCGTCGCCGTCAATGGCACCACCGAATTCCCTGAGCCCATCGGCCTCGGCGCCACCTTCGATCCCCCAGCCGTCCATCAAATGGGCAAAGACATCAGCCTCGAAGCCCGCGTCGTCCACGAAAAAGCCGTTGCCAAGGGTAAATCCACCATCTTCCACGGCCTCGACTACTGGGCTCCCAACATCAACATCGTTCGCGACCCCCGCTGGGGACGCGGCCAGGAAACCTACGGCGAAGATCCCTTCCTCACCGCGCACATGGCAGTCGCCTACATCACCGGCATGCAGGGCAGCAATCCCCATTACTATCGCGTCATCGCTACTCCCAAGCACTTTGACGCCTACAGCGGTCCGGAACCCATCCGCCACTTCGTCGACGAGGACATCAGCATGCACGACCTCGAAGACACTTATCTGCCAGCCTTCCGCGCTGCTATCGTTAAAGGGCACGCCGGCTCCATCATGTGCGCCTACGTCGCCATCAACGGCCAACCCGCCTGCGCCAACCAGTTCCTGCTCCAAAAGACGCTCCGTCAGAACTGGGGCTTCAAGGGCTACGTCGTCTCCGACTGCGACGCCGTCCACGACATCTTCACCGGCCACCACTATCGCCCCACACAGGCCCAGGCTACGGCCATCTCTGTCGAGCGCGGCATGGACAACGAATGCGCCGATTTCAACACTCCCAAGGGTGACAACGACTACAAACCCTTCATCACCGCCGTCCAGAAAGGCTACTTGAGCGAAGCCGCCTTGGATAATGCGCTCGTCCACCTCTTCACGGCGCGCATCAAGCTTGGCCTCTTCGCTCCAAAGGGCGCCGATCCCTATTCACACATCCCGTACAGTGAACTCAATAGCCCCGCCCATCGCGCCTACGCCCGCAAAATGGCTGACTTATCCATGGTGCTGCTCAAGAATGACGGCATCCTTCCCCTCAAGCCCACCATTCACTCCATCGCCGTCGTCGGCCCGCTCGCCGACCAAACCAACGTCCTGCTCGGCAACTACAACGGCATTCCCACCCACACCGTAACCGTTCTTGAGGGCATCAAGGCCGAATTCCCCCACGCAAAAATCACATACGTGCCCGGAACCCAGTTCCTCGGCACCGACAACGGCATGCCCGTCCCCAACAGTTGGCTCACCACCCCAGACGGCAAGCCCGGCCTTGAAGCCCAGTACGCGGACTTCAATGGCCCCACCCTCGGACCCAGCGCACGGCCAAAGCCCGTCCTCACCCGTGTCGAATCCAATATCGACCTCACCAAGGCCACGCTGCCCGCCCAGTTCGCGGACCAAAAGAGCTTCGGCGTTCACTGGTCCGGCTATCTCACGGCGCCCAAAACCGGCGCTTACCTCATCGGCGTACGCGCCGCCGGCTTTGCATCCGTCCGGGTTGATTACAGAACCATCGCCCAGCAATACAACTTCATGGGCTCGCAATCCCAGCTCGGCTACGTCCATCTGCAAGAGGGCGTAAGGGTCCCAATTGAGATCAACTACGGCGTCCGCGGTAACTCCACCCCCGCCGTGCAACTCCTCTGGGCGCGCGTCAACAACACTCCCTCGCCCGCCGCTGTCGCCGCCGCCAAAAAAGCCGACGTGGTCATCGCCGTCGTCGGCCTCACCAGCCACCTCGAAAGCGAACAATCCTCCCTCAAAATGCCAGGATTCCTTGACGGAGACAAAACCAACCTCAGGATGCCCCAGCCCGAAGAAGAACTCGTGCAGAGCGTCGTCGCCACCGGCAAGCCCGTCGTCGTCGTTCTCCTCAACGGCAGCGCACTCGCCGTCAACTGGATCAACCGGCACGCCAGCGCCATCCTTGAAGCCTGGTATCCCGGAGAAGAAGGCGGCGCCGCAGTCGCCGACACCCTCAGCGGCAAAAACGACCCAGGAGGCCGCCTCGACGAAACCTTCTATAAGAGCGTCAATCAATTGCCGAACTTCCAAAGCTACTCCATGCAGGGACGTACTTACCGCTACTTCACCGGCAAGCCGCTGTACCCCTTCGGCTATGGACTCAGCTACACCACCTTCGCCTATTCCCATCTCAACATTCCCCATGAAACGGTCAGCGCCGGACAGCCCGTCGACGCCAGCGTCACCGTTACCAACACCGGCAAAGTCGCGGGCGACGAGGTCGTCCAGCTTTACCTCAAGTTCCCGCCCGTTGCCGGAGCGCCCAACATTGCCCTCCGCGGTTTCCAGCGCATTCACCTCAACCCCGGTGAGAGCCAGCGCGTCCACTTCCAACTGAACAGGCGCGACCTCAGCATGGTTACCGCCATCGGCCAGCCCATCGTCGCCCAGGGCGAATATACCCTGAGCATCGGCGGAGGACAGCCCGGCACCGTCGCGCACACCCTCACCGGACACTTCCACATCAACGGCCAGATCGATCTGCCCGAATAACCCTCACGGGCCATCCGGTACACCGGATGGCCCCACCCTCAAGCTCACCACCCAAAATTCAACCACTCTTCCCCGCAATTTGATCGGGATCTATCCGTCATACTATTCGGTATGCTCAACTCCGCCGTGCAGAGCTTCACCCCGCCCACCGCCACCGATCATCCCCAAATGCTCGTCTTCGGCTACCACGGCACCCTTGCACCGGACACTTCATCCCGCCGCACTGGATCAGATTTCTCCCCTGGTTCGCCTCACCAAATGGAAGAACTGCTGGAGTCCCTGCTCGCATTCGCGCGGACCGAGCTCGACCACCGCTTCCCCAAAACACAAAGAACCCTCGCCAACGAACAAGTCCCAATCGATGCGCTCCTCGCAACTCTTCGCCACTCCCTTCAGGAGATACTCACACTCCCGCTCGCCGCTCAACTTCCAACCCAAGATGCACTCGCCGCCTTCACACTCGACCAGCTAGGTCGCGAATATCCCGCACTCACTCCGCTCATTCGCATGGCTGTCTCAGAATGGGTAACGGCAACGGTGACATTCCTCCGCCGCCTTCAGGCCGACAGCTCGCGCCTGGCGCACTGGCTAGGCTTGCACTCCCTGCCGCCGGTCGACTCCCTCTCGGGAACCACCGCCGATCCACACCCCGGAGGCCACCTCGTCCTCCGCATCGTATTCCGCGGCAGAATCTGCATATACTACAAACCCCGGCCCGTTACCGGCGAGTGGCTCTGGCACGCCCTGCTGCAATCCGTCGCAGCGGCAGATCCCGATCTCCAACTCCCGGTCGCACGGGTCCTCCCCGGCTTTGCCGCCGAACGATTCGGATGGATGGAATCCGCATCCCCTCACCCTTTTCACCCCTGCGACGTAATCTCTCCCCGCTATTGGCACTCCGCGGGGGCCATGCTCTGCCTGGCTCACCACGTTTGCCTCACCGATCTTCATCTGGGCAATGTCATCGCCACACCGAACGGCCCGGCCGTCACCGACGCCGAGTGCCTTGCAACTCCCGCTTTCCCCGCCTCCACCGCTCCTGCCCCGTCTTCACAGAATCCCGAGGCCGCCGCATTCCTACCGGCTTTGACGGCCACCGGCCTGCTGCCCGTCCATTCCCTCCACAACCTGCCGGACATCTCCGGCCTCTTCGGCTCCGCCGCCCCCGCGCCCGGACTCCGCCTCCCGCAATGGTCAACAGCCCCGGACGGACGATTCCACCTCACTGCATCTCCCGCCCTTCTGCTCGACCACGGCAACGCGCCCGCCACTTCGCCGCTCACGGTCCTGCCACACCTTCTCGCCGGATATCGCCAGGCCGCTCACGCCCTCCTTCGCACCCGCCATACCCTCCTCGCCGCCGACTCGCCATGGCGGGCCGTGCTGCAGCGGGCTCACGCGCCCCGCCTCGTCCTCCGAGATACCCTCACCTATGCTCTCCTCCTCAGCCAGTCTCTCGCACCAGGCAGCCTGCGCTCCGTGCAGTGCCGCCGCCGCGCTCTTCTCGATGCCCTCGTGCAGCTCAAACCGTCTGACCTTCCCCAATCCCTGTTGCGTGCTGAACTCCACTCCCTGCTTCACCTTCAGTTTCCCCGCCTCACCCTGCTCCCGGGAACCCGCACTCTGGCCGAAGCATCAAAACGCCCGCTCATCCGAGGATTTACCTCATCCACTCCCGCTCAGCACGTCATCCGCACCATGCACAATCTCTCGCCCCAGAGCCTCGAATCCGCACACATTCCCGCCCTCCTCCTCGCCATCCTCTCCGCCCAGAA
This sequence comes from uncultured Acidobacterium sp., assembly GCA_964636535.1. Taxonomy (GTDB): domain Bacteria; phylum Acidobacteriota; class Terriglobia; order Terriglobales; family Acidobacteriaceae; genus Acidobacterium. Next base: position 5,040 of record CAZWSD010000119.1, read on the forward strand.
TTCCTCGCCCAAATCCTGAAAATCACCGGCGCAGGCTCTCCGTTTGACCAGTTGTCTTTCCCCCCAAGGCATGCTAAAGTTCTACGATCTTTGTGGTTCACTTCCCCGAGGTTTCAAAGATAACCACCAGAGAAGAAAGGCACGACATGACAAACCTCGAACATCTTCAGCAGGCTGGTCTCATTGAAGTCAATCATCCTCTCACTCCCGATGAGGTCAACAACGTCAACCAGCTCAGCTCCGCCGAAATCGATGCCCTGATCTCCATCCGCGCAAAGCTTGGCGACGACTTCTTTACCCGCAAGGTGCCCATGGGCGACGCTCACCGCATGGGAACCTTGATCTTCTAACGCCGGCCCGCTCCCCGCCGTTGCCGTCTCTAACCGAACAATCCACCGTAAACCGAGAATTCCGGATCCAGCCGCAATGCCCACAAACAGCCAACGACTGCGCAGCACTCTGTCGCTCGCCGCGGCGCGCCTCGCGTCGCTCATGCATCAGGTGTGGTTTCACCCTCGCCTGGACGCGCTGTATCCGGAGTTTCTCTTTGCCAACTATGGACTCACCGTCGCCTCTGCTCCGGCCATGCGCCTCGCGGCCCGCTGCTGCTTACCCTTGGCCCCCGATGACCCGCTCAAACAATGGCTCGTAGACTACTATTCGCTCCACGCTGACGAAGAAGATGGTCACGCCGAGTGGCTCCTCGATGACCTCGCCTCCCTTGGAATCCCGAGAGAGAACGTCCTAAAACGCCTGCCCTACCCGAGCATCGCAGCTGCCGTCGGAGCCCAGTACTATTGGATGCAGCACGTCCATCCCGCCGCTTACCTGGGATTTATCGTCGTCGTGGAAACGCCGCCAGACCTTCAGTTTCTCCACGACGTCTCCCGCCGGACCGGCATTCCGCTCTCTTCCATGTCCTGCCATTACCGGCATGCCCAGCTCGATCCAGAGCACATCGCGGAATTCGACGCAGCCCTCGATTCGCTCCCGCTCACACCCAGGCTCCAGGATCTGATTACCATCAGCGCCATTACAACCATCGGCCACCTGGAGCACGTTTTCACTGAAGCGCTCGACCACTTTCATCTCATCGACAAAACCGGCGATTCCGCCGCCGTATTCACAGCGCATACAACCAGCCGCGCCTAGCACCTTCCGGGAAAAAGCGCCCAACCATCGAGCAGAACCCAGCAAATTCGAGACCCGCAAACCGCGCTGCGCAATAGATTGGGCCGCGATTCAGAGAAAATTCAATGTTTCAACAACCTTTCGATAGGCTGCTCTCCTCAATCGCGTAAACTGAAGAACGGCCTCGCTCGCACGTGTTTAAATACCGGTAGGACATGGTGACTGCGAACCCAGGAGACAACCTTCTTCACTATCGCCTGATTCAAAAAATCGGCGAAGGCGGGATGGGTGTTGTCTACGAAGCCGAAGACACCCGCCTCGGCCGCACCGTCGCCCTAAAACTCCTGCAGCCATCCGTCTCCGGAAATTCAGAAGTCCGCCAACGATTCCTCCGCGAAGCCCGCGCGGCTTCGGCCTTGGACCACCCCAATCTCTGCACCATCTTCACGGCCGAAGAACTCCCGGACGGCGCGCTCCTGCTCGTCATGGCGCGCTATCGCGGACAAACCGTCGCGGACCTCATCCGCCGGAGCGCCCGCCTCGAACCCGACCTGATACGCAGCATCGGGCATCAGGCCGCCGACGGACTCCATGCCGCCCACATGTCCGGCATCGTCCATCGAGACATCAAGCCCGGTAACCTTTTCCTCCTCGAATCCGGAACCCTCAAAATTCTCGACTTCGGCCTCTCCCGCATGGCCAGCCAGCACCAGCTCACCAGGCCCCAGCAGGTGATGGGCACGCTCGCCTATATGGCCCCTGAGCAACTGGCCGGCGACGATGTCGATCATCGCGCTGACATTTGGGCCCTCGGCATCGTTCTGTACGAAATGGCCGCCGGCCATCCCCCGTTTCTCCAGTCCACTACCGCCTCCACCATCGCTGCAATCACCGAATGCCGTTTTGTGCCCCTCAACCTGATCCGGCCTGACCTGCCCATTCCCATCCTGCGGGCGGTCGAGGGCTCCCTGCGCTTCTCCAGAAACGATCGACACGCCTCCGCCGCTGACCTGCGCGCTCTCCTTGATGGCGGCGCAAATTCCATCCGCGCCGTCCGCTTCGAATCTTCCGCGCTCGCGCCCACCGTCACATCCATTCGCACCGATCCACGTGACCCCATCGCCCCAACCATGATGGACCTGCCGCGTAGCGGAGCCGATACCGGTGTCATTCCCCAGCCCCCGCCGCCCTCTGACTCAAAATACCTGTCCGCCACTTCGATTGCCGTCCTCCCGTTCAGAAACATCAGCCCTGATCCGGAAAATGAGTACTTCAGCGACGGCCTGACAGACGAACTCATCTCCTCCATGGGCAGGCTCGACGGTCTGCGCGTCGTCTCACGAACTTCTGCCTTCTCCTTTAAAGGCACATCCAAGGATATTCGCGAAATCGGCGAAGCCCTCCATGTCGATGTCATCCTCGAAGGCAGCGTTCGCCGCTCGGGCCCTCGCGTCCGCGTTCACACACAGTTGGTGCAGGTGCGCGACGGCTTCCCCCTCTGGTCCGAGCGATTCGACCGCGAAATGGCTGATGTCTTCGAATTGCAGGATGATCTCGCCTCCTCGGTCGTCGCCGCACTCCGTGATAACCGCGCCCTTGACCTTCATCTCTCCCATCTTCAGTTCAGAACCCCCATGCGCGCAGACGCCTATGAGGCCTACCTCAAGGGTCGCTACCATTGGAATCAGAGGAATCCGGAAGACTTCCAGATCGCGGGAAGATACTTCGAACGCGCCCTGCAGCTCGATCCTGGTTCCGCCGCTGCTCACGCAGGCATGGCTGACTTCTACTGCCTCCAGGGCACTTTCGGCTTCATGGCGCCCCATGAAGCCTGGGCCCTCGCCCGTTCCTCCGCCTTGCAGGCAATCCACCTCGATCAAAACCTCCCCGAAGGCCATCTCGCCCTTGCTTCCGTCTTCAGCTTTTACGACTGGGACTGGGAAAAAGCCCGCTTTCACATGGAACGAGCCATCGAGCTCCAACCACAGCGCGGCGAATCCTATTACATGTATTCCGCTCTCCTCATAACGCAGGGGCGCTTGGACGAGGCTCTCAAGCAGGCGCGAATCGGGCTCAAATATGATCCACTCTCCGCTCCCCTGCTCGCCGCCGAAGCAGTCATCCACGCCTATCTCGGCGATTTCGAAAACTGCGTCCTCCTCAGCCGCGCCGCACTCAAAATCGCGCCCCATTACGTCGAGCTCTATTACACGCTCGGCATGGCACTCACCTTTGCCGGCCGCCACCAGGAAGCCCTCCAGGTCCTCGAACGTGGCCTCGAAGTTACCAAGGTCCCTTTCCTCAAGGCATGGATCGCCGACGCAAATCTACGCATCGGAAACGCCGAAAAAGCGCGCGCGCTGCTCCAGGAGATGATCCAGTTGGCCGACAGTGGCGTCTCCATGCCCACCCCCATCGCCGCCGCCGCCGCCGCGCTCGGCGACAAGGATCTCGCCTTCCACTGGCTCGAGAAAGCCCTCAGCCAGCGCGACATCCTCGTCACCTACATAACGGTCATGCACAACTTCGCCCCGCTACACGACGATCCGCGCTATCATCAGCTGA
>CAZWSD010000120.1:0-8708 GCA_964636535.1 uncultured Acidobacterium sp.
TTACCAGTTCAAAGAGTGTTTTACGTTGCACACGGTTCATCCCCACGCGCGTGGGGAACATGTCTGTCTCGTCGCGCTGTTCGCGTTAATACCCGGTTCATCCCCACGCGCGTGGGGAACATACTTCCTTCATCTTGCTGATGTACCAGCGATTTTAGACGAAGAAAATTCTACCGAGGAGTAGCCAGCTCATCGGCCCTATACTATCAAATTGTTAAAGAACGCCCTTTCCTTCCTCAGCCGGAAGAAAGGAAACAAGTTTTGCACCATCGAGTTCGACCGGTATTCGCCTGTTGGTCCCCAGCGTCACAAAATCGAATCCTGCCTCGTTGTTCGTGCGCCAAGCCATGACGGCGTTGCCCTCGCCAATACCTTTTTCGACCTGGCCCCAGATATAGTCGCGAACCTTGGCGGAATAATTTCCTACGTATACGCCCGCTCGAATCTCAAGAAGCCAGATTGCCAAGCGGCCGCGGAGACGCGGAGGCACGTTTTCAACCACGATGACCAGCATCACCGATACTCTCTGGGTTCGGAATCGCAGGCAGCATCGCGTCTTCCGGTGGCTCCGGCGGTTTGATCTCGCCCGCCGCGAGAATGGTCTCGATGTCGGGAATAATGCGTTCCAGCAAACGAGTCTCTCGAAAAACGTCACGACACCCCAGGCGCACGGCTTGCTCTGGGTTGCCATGGTTCTTGGCGGCGACGCGAAACGCCACGGGCACGACAGTCTCGAATTTGTAGACATCGGCGATGTCGTACACGAAAGACAACGGCTTTCCGGTGTGGATAAAGCCCACGGCCGGCGCATAACCTGCCGCCAGTACCGCCGCTTCCGTCACACCGTACAAACACGCGGTCGCCGCCGACAGGCAACGATTGGGCAAGTCACCCTTGTCCCAGTCCTCGGTGTCGTAATTGCGCGCCTTCCATTGCACCCCATACTTCGCGGCAATGCGTTTGTACATTTCGCGCACCCGCGCCCCTTCGATGCCGCGTAGCTGATCAACACTGCGACGGGCGGGTGGTTCTTCACCGAAGCGAACCGCGTACATTTTGCGCACGACCTTCAAACGTAACGCCGGATCGAGCGCAAGCTGCGCCTGATACAAAAGCCGGTCGGCCCGTGCGCCGCCTGGCTGTCCCGACGAATAGAGGCGGACGCCCGCTTCACCCACCCACACGAGCAACGTTCCGACCCGCGCCGCCAACGCAGCCGCGGCATGGGAAACACGCGTGCCGGGCTCCAACATAAGGCAGGCCAGGCCACCAATCGGCACGTGCGTGCGCACGCCCGTTTTGTCCACGACGACGAATGCGCCATCGAGAACGTCCAGATTGCCTTTCTCGACGAATAGGACGGAGAGTCTTTCCTTGACGGCTATGGGTTTGAGAGGAGGAAGGATGTCAGCCACGGAGCGCAATTCCTACCGCTCTGGCAGCGGTCGTATCCATAAGCTGTTTTCTCCAGTTCATGGAACGTCCATTAGCGCCCAAGCATGGCAGGCTCGGTCCATTCATTAGAGCCTGCGGACCATCAGTAGGCCGCAGCCGAAACCTTTGGCAGGGCCGATGCCTTTGAGTAGCGCGGATAAAAAAATCCTTGGGTCGGTCACGCTCAACTCTCCTTCGAAATCCAGCGTCGAAAGGACGATGCCACGACAATTACCCTTTTCGTCGCGCCGCCCTTTCAAGCAATGGACGAAGTGACTGTCTACGCGCAATCGCTGTGATTCGAACTGGCAACCAAAACGCGCTTCCCGCTCGCGCAGCCAGCAAGAACCAGCCTCATAAGCAAGCTGCGCCAACGAGGGCCGCTCATCTGGCGGCAGGTCTTTCCATCCCATGCGCCGTTTCGCGTCCATCACAACGTCGTGGCGGATGCGTTTCCGAGTCGCGTCCTTGACGCTGAGTCCGTTCTTTTCGCGGTTTTTGCGCCAGGATTCTGCTTCGCTTGGCTCGCGGTCTTTCTTCGCCAAACTGACCGGGTTTGCCCGAAGCTTGAAGGCAAGCCGGTCCCCCGCACGCAAGTCAGGCCGGTATTCATGGGAATCAATGCGCCACTTGCCGCTGGTGTCGTGCGGCGCGACGCGGGAAAGCACATAGAACAGCGGCAAGCCGTCACTGAGTTCCGAGCGGAATAGAAACGGTGTTTGCTCGGGCGACGATGTGCGCGGCAAGTCGAATAACTTCCACAGCAATTTATGCTGACCATAAGGATCAAGCCCGCCGATGCCTACCCAGTCTTTGTGCTTGAACGCCTCGCGCACAGGAGAGATGCGGCTCAGCCAATAAGCATCGCCATTCATGTCTGGCCTCCAGTCGGCAGATGGGCACGCCGTTCTTCACGCACGGCGAATTGCCAGCGGCGACGTGAGGTTGGCGTGTCGCGGCGGGTATAAGCCGATTGATCCTCGCTGGGGACGCGAGTTTCGGCATCCATATCCCAGAACAGCATGGGCTTGTCCTCCGCCACCTTATCAATAACCCACTTAGCGGTTTGTGAGTCGTCGCTCCAAATCTGATTGGCGGCTGCCGCGAAGCTGAAATCGGCCAGCGCTGCCTCGATGTTTTCCGCCGATGCAATGACCGGCATTAACGGCAAGGCGAGCGGACAAGATTTGCGACCGAGGTAAAGCAAAAATTCGGGTGCAAGCAATCTGTCACGCAACACGTTAAGAGGGAGCGGCGCGCTAGCCCGCGCCCAGAGGGTTACAGCGGCATAGGCATTCTGCCGGTAATCTCGGTGAGACAAAATAGTGTTGAGGTCATGACGTGGAAGCCAAGTCAGTTCGTCGCGCCGGGTGGCGAACACTTTTTTGTTTTTTCCACTGCCGGATGAGGGTACTTGCGCCGTGTGATAGTCCGTCAATGGCAAGCCGGGCTGAGTGAGCTTCACCGCCATACCATACCCTTCGGCCAGCGCGATATGTTGCGCTTCCCATTGTTGGCGCAGCGTTTCATCCTGGGTGGTGTCCGGGCGGCGCAGTCCCAATGCGGCGGCAATCAGCCCCAGTACAGCGGACTTGGTTGGGGCAAGGCCGGAAGGCCGCGTCTCACCCACCGCGATGTCGCCCCACGCAGCCAGCGGGCCATAGAGCTGGAAGGTGAGATAGCCCCTCATGCCCCGCCCCCACAGTCCGCCGCCCAAGTCTTGAGCGCTTTGAAATCGCCATCGCCAGTTGTGGCGTTGATGCTGCGTGAGTCGAGCGCAACGCCTCCGTAGTAAACCTTATCCAAGTTGTCGCGCATGGATGTCAGCGCGGACACCGCTTCATTCAACATGTCGCCCTCGCGCACAGGCTTCATGAAGGCCAGTGACAAGGCACGAGGCTGACGGGCTCCCTTTTCCGCCAATACATAGAATGCCGAGGCGCGGCTGGCGAAGCTGTTTTGCTTGCCGGTCGGCGCAACCGTGGCAGCGGCCTCGATCAGTGCCTTGATCGCCTTCTCGGCCAAGGCGGTATCGCCGCCCAGATTTTCCTTCAGCAAGTCGCGGTCGATGCAGACGTACAGATAAAACAGACCCGCACCGAAACCCTGTTCGCCGATGTGCGCCGAACCGGCATCCTCCTCGCGTGTATTGAGGTCATCGACAGCCGTAAAGTAGTCGTCTTCCACGGCGGCGCGGTGGACGGTAATCGCGTGGGCGACCTGGCAGGCGGCTTCGGTGTTGTAACCCGGGCTACCGGCAAGCATGCGACCGAACAGCGCGATATCTGCGGCGGTGTGTTTCTTTCGAAGCAGGTTTAGCTCATCATCGGTTGGCTTATGCTTGTCGGCTGCCAACTTATCGGCGAGTGTATTGATGGCCGTCTCTTCTTCGGGACTGAAGTGGGCAAGCTGTTCAATCTCAAGATCGTTGAGCGGCTTATCGTCCTTTTTTCCCTTGAGGGCGCCGAACTTCTCGGCGATTGCCTGTGCCCATTCCTTGGCGTCCTTCTCCTTGACCCCGACCTTGGTCAGCCTTTCGTAAACCTGAACGCCCATCAACTTGGTGCGTGTGCCTATGTGGTTCTTCATGGCGCTCTCAAACTGGTTGGACGTGCGCCAGGCACGTTTCAAGCTTTGGGATGAAACACGCAACCGTGGCACGCCGCCCATGACCGCGGTCTTGGGGCGGTTGAGGTCGTCGCGGTTGAGGCAGGCCGGCGGGTAGCTGGTAAGCAAATGCAATTGCACGAATGTAGTCATGGTCTTCTCCATCTCCGTAGTCAGTGTGTCAGGTCAAAGTGGTGCAGCGGCGTAGTAGTCGTAGGCCATCTGCCGTCGCGGGTCATAGGGGCTCTTCTCGTCCATCGGCACCCAGTTCCAGACAGTGGCGGCGAGATCGGCGAGGCTGGCACGGTTGTCGAGCAAGGCGAGCGCACGGCGCAGCAGCGTGTACAGTTCTTCGATGTCATTGCAGGCCAGCAGACGACGCATGCGCAATTCCGACACCACGGCCTTCCCGCCGCCGCTCCTGGGTGTACCCATGCTGGTGGCCAGGCTCACGCCGTCGTCACCCTTGATTCTCGCCGCCAATCCGGCAATGGTGGCCAGCTTCGGGTAGCGATTGTCTGAGATGCCGAAACCCGCCCAGCGCAAATCGTTCAGCAATCGATGAAACGCTGGGCCCAGCATCACCTCGGTCAGGTTTACAGCGCGCCGCAGGGCGGCACGCTCGCCCTTGTCGTCTTCCAGGCTCTTCCACCATGCACGGAGGATCTCGAAGGATGGATCATCCCGTTTGCGCTGCGGAAAGACGTAAAGCGTATTTTTGTTGTCAGTCACGGTTTCCTCCTTTTTTCCATCAAACTGTTGAACGTTCCTGCCGGGGCAGCCCGAGTAGGTCTCGAAGTTTCTTGCCATTAAGTGACTTGGCCAATTCGTTTCTGGCCAGCGCCACACGGCGCGGATCGGCCGCATCGAAATCGCCGATTTTGGAGTAAGTATCGAAAACCGCATACGCCGCGCGCTTGAGCGTAGAAAGCCAACCTTCGAGCACGGCTTGTTCACCGCTTCCATGTTTTATCGCAGTGCGTAGCTGACGAGCCTGCTCAAAGAATTCGCCCTCTGTAGCGTTCCAGAAATGCGATTGCATAAAACTAATATCGCCACGCACCTCAGCCTCACCGAATATGGCCAGTTTGAGTTGTTTGCGGAGCATGCTGGCTGTCAGACTTGCTGCCTGCACCAATCGCTCGGCATAGGCTTTGAAGACAGCTTCAAGGCCCTCATCAATCGCTAGTATCGGCATTGTTGCATCGTACCAGCAGCGGGCCTTCATGTTGTCCATGTCGTAGCCGAAGGCCCAGATACGACCATCTTTATGGGTAGTACGGAACTGTTGGATAACCCGAGCTGGCCGACGCTCACTATTACCATCTGTACTGTTTTCAATGAGGCCCAGCCAATGTCGATAGCCGATTCCACCGGGTTGTGGATGGACGGGACTTACGATGCCGTCTTTTATGTAGTGGGGGCTTAATGGGTGTTCAAAACTCTGGTAGTTCACCCCGTAGTTTTTTGTTTTGAAGCTCCGGAAAACGAGTGCAACGGTTGTGTTGCACAGGTCGCAAGATTCCGGCGTGGGAAGTTGTTGGCTTATCAGGCGCATGCGTCGTGGCATGGCCCAGAATTGTTGATCGGGGTGCACGTCAATTGATGTGGTAATCCCAGCCGGTGGTTTTGCCGTGCTGGTGCGGGTAGCTGCAAGCCATGGGAAGCGATCTGCTGGCAGATTGTGCTCTGGCGACGCCCCTGCTATATAGCGACTTCTTTCCAAAACATTTAGCCAGCAGGTTTCCCAAAGGCTTTTACCCAGCACCAACGTAGTTAGAGGGCCGCCGCCACGCAAACCTGTCCGGTAGCCTTGCCCGCCAGAAGGCGCATTGGTTTGCATTGAAAAAAGAGCCGTCGCTGCGCAACCCTGGCAGAGTTGAGCGGTACCACCGCGCTTGATGAAGTGGTCCTTGTTCTGTTTGAGTGTTTGTTCTCCCGGCGACTCGATAAGCAGAGCTGCTATGTCCAGTTCTGTCTCCAGTTCACCCGGTGTGGCATCCTGCATAAAAGCTCTTTCACCCTCCAGCTCAAATGCTTCCGAAATCTTTGCAAATCGTTCCCGCAGTGTGTTTGGCACAGGCGGTGTCTCCCGCCAATCCCACCAGGCCGCCTCGGTTTCCGGTGTGCAGGTGGTTTGCAGCAAGCCGATCAGGAACTGAGTGAGCGCGCCGTCGAAGTCTGGGCGCGGCGAGGCAACCGCGACGATGGGGTTTTTGCCGGTGCCCACATGGTTGGTGAGGCGCCATGGCTCGATCTTCTCCGTCGTTCCATCGGCCCGTCGCACGGGTATCCAGGCGTCATTAATCAGATTCATCTTCAACTCCTTTTTCGATACTCAATCCTGTCACCGGTGAGTACACCACCACGATTTCCTCGCCCTTCAAATTCCTTGCGTACCCGCGCCAGCTTGCTCCGTCGGCCTGTTCCAGTGGAATGACCAGACAATAGCGACCTTCATCGGCCATTGCGGATTTAGCCAGTTCAATAATGCCTGCTTTTTGGCCGCTCTCCTGTGCGATGAGCCGGCGCGGTACGGTCAACTCAGACAACGCCCAGTCAATGCGGGCGTCTTTTTGTGCATAGGGCTCCAGGCTGCCTTTTATGAGCCGGGCCAAACGTATCCGCACGGTCTTCTCGCCAAGCCGGGTGGGCGCGTCGGCGTCGTCATCCCATTGCAGGCTGGTGGGATCGTAACCTTGCTCAAAAACCAGTTGTGTCCCGCGTGCCGTGGCCCGGTCCGCGCGGCGCGCGCCATCGGCTCTATCGGCGACCGGCCTCAATGCCTCCGGCATGGATTCGTATGCGGTCTCGCCGTACACGGTTTCGATCATGTCTCTCGCCTGTGATGGCAGGTCAAACCCGACGTTGTTGATGAGCCAGCGCGCAGTCAACCAGAGCTGCCCGTGATCGGGATAGACGCGTGCGGCGCGCGGCAACAGTTGGGAGAGCCAGGTCTTCTTCATCTCGCCTTCGAAGCTTGGCATGAATACCGCGAGCTTTGCGCCACCGCGTTCGTCGCGGAGTATCGGTTCCTGCAAGCGGTTTCCCCGTGAGTCACGCATGTGACGCTGCAAGCGCCCGGTGCGCTGGACGACGAGGTCGATGGGGGCAAGATCGGTCACCATATCGTCGAAATCGACATCGAGCGATTGCTCGACGACCTGGGTGGCAATGACCAGCCGGCCGGCCCGTGTTGCAGTGCCACTTTTGGGTCCGAAATCCCGTAATACTGTTTCGCCGATGCGCAACCGATCCGCGAGCGCGAAGCGGGCATGAAATAGCATGGCGGGGTGGTCGGGGCGCAATGCGTTCCACTTGCGCCAGGCTTCCAGCGCATCCACGACGGTGTTTCGTATCCAGACCGCGCATCCATCGCGGCTGATAGTATCGGAAAGGCGCTGCAAAACAGCCGCTTCGTCATGCACGGCATCCACCGCTACGCCGCGGGATACCTCGGTGCGCGCCGTGATCGGTTGCTCCACTAACCCGCCGGTGTGCAGGTATGTCGCCAATGGGTAAGCTGTGGATTCCAGCGCCGGGGCCGTGAAGCCGACACCCGAGGCAAATGCCCTGAGGTAACGGGCGCGTTGGGATTGCGGCAATGTGGCTGAAAGCAGAATCGCGGAACCACCCAAGGCGGCGTGGAACTGAAGCAAGCGCTCCAGCAGTTCGCCGGTATAGGAGTCGCAGGCGTGTATTTCATCCACCACCAGCACCTTGGTGGAAAGACCCAATAAACGCAGTGACTGATGACGCACGGGCAGCACGGCAAGCAGCGCCTGGTCGATGGTGCCGACGCCGAAATCCGCCAGAAGCGCCTTCTTGCGGTTGTCGGAGAGCCATGCCGTGCAGTTGCGTGATGCAGATGGTTCCTCATCCCGGCCATAGCCCATATCGAGGCGATTGACTTCCTCCAATCGGAGCTTGAGCCAATCGGCGGAATGGGCGAGAGCGAGTTGAGGCCCGTCCGTGGCGAAGAATTTCTTCCACACGTCGTTATTTCGGACCCGATCGAACATGGCATCCGCCGTCGCCATCGTTGGTAATGCTATATACACACCATGGCCACGCCCCGCCGCAGTAAGCCGAGCCGCAAGGGTAAGTGCTGCTTCGGTCTTGCCGCTGCCGGTTAGTTCCTCCAAGACGAATATCTGAGGACCATCGGCAATGGGTACGGTGTCGGCCCAGGATTGTAGCGAGGTCGGTTCAATGTCGAACAGGCTACGAATGCCCATAAATGGAGCAATCGAGGGACTTGCTAAGCCGCTTTCGCGCGCGGCGTCCTGTGCTTTGGGCACAGCAATCTGTTCCCAATATTTGGCCAATTCCAAGTCCGGCTCGCGATAGCGAAACCACCTTGTGTTCGAACCCAACCAGTCGGCTGCTACGGCAAGTCCGGCCAGTTGCCACGAGGCCCGCTTGAATGCCTCGCTAGCATCGTTGCGCGTTTCAGATAGAGGACATCCATTCATCATCAACAACGTTACCATATTGACAACGAAACGTGAGGCGTCTTCCAGAACATGGGACGGAAACTGATTCTTCCGTAACAACGCCCAATTCCTATCGCTGCGCGGAGGTTTGCCGTGATGCCCTGTTACCGCCGCAAGCCATGGGCGTAAGAGCCCGCCGCCTCGTTGACCCAGATCAGCTCTACCTAGCCA
>CAZWSD010000121.1:0-8575 GCA_964636535.1 uncultured Acidobacterium sp.
CTCGCCTGCCGGCGAGCCATCTTCGGTCGGGATGACAATTTTTGTGGGGCCGGTGCTCTCCTGCTTGCGACTCCGGTGCCGCTTACATCTGGTCGAGGGCGTCGAAGGCTTCCTCTTCGAGGCCGTGGCGGAGTAGCAGGTTGGGCAAGCCCTGAGAGAAAGCGCTGCGGGGCATGACGGTGTCGCAACCGGCTTCGAGGGCCTTGACCTTGAGGTCTCCCTGGATGTGGGAGAGGAATCCGACGACGGAGGTGCCGCGCTTGAGCTTCGCCTTGATTTTTGGAATCAGGGTGTGGGGTTTGGCGTTGGCATTGTTGAGGTCGAAGATGATGAGCGAGGGGCGGTCCTCTTCGGGGAGGTCAGTGAGTTTGGCGAGGGCGTCCTTATCGGCGCCCTTGATGAAGCCGACCTTGATGCCGGTTTTGCGCGCGACCTCGTTGATTTTGGCGACAAAGAAGAGATCGTCGATGAAGCAGAAGATTCGCGTGGGCGAGTTTTCGCGGACGGGGAGCGGGGCGTCCCAGATGGTGTCCATATAGCCGCCGACGTTTCCGTTGACGGTGCCGTTTCGGACATCGATGGTGGACGGTGGCGAGTCGGCGACGTTGCCGTTGGCGGCGCGGTAGCTGTGGTCCATGGGACCGACAAAGGTATGCTGCCTGCGCTGCTTGTTTTTGCGGCGACCTCCGCCCTGCTGATTTCCGTAGCCGTTTCCGGGGTTGGCCTGGCGCTGGAACTTTTGCTGATTCTTTTGCTTGCGCGGCTGCTGATTTCCGGGGTTGGCCTGCTGCTGAATGGGGGGTTGGGCCTGCTGCTGGTTTTGCTGGGCGGGTTGCTGGGCCTGCTTGTTCTTTTTGCGTCGGCGGCGTCGGCGTCGGCTCTGACCGCCTTCCTGGTTCTGGCCCTGGGGGTTGGCCTGCGGCGCAGCCGAATCGGCGGATTGGGGCGAGCCCTGTGGGGGCGCGGATGGCGGCGGGAAACTGGCCTGCGTGTCCGCGAAGCCCTGGGTTTCGTTTTGCTCTGGTGTCATGCTTGCACTTCCTGGTGCATTTCTATTCAAGCCGCAGTTCCAACGGAGGAGAGGGTGCGGCGATGGTCAAAATAGGCCGCTGTCAGAGGCGGTCTGAGGAGCGATTCTTTTCAAGGCCGGGGGGCGCGACGCGACGCGCGACACAAAGCCACGAGCCTGCGAAACGCAACCGAGCCGAAATTCGAACGTGTGACACTCCGAATGGTTCCTTCACCTAAAGCTAATCCGCGGCAATGGCATTGCGGCGGGCGGTGTAAGGGCACTGATCACTGGGTCTTGACTATTCGATACATGCAGCGAGCCAGCCCTCAATAACGGCCAGCATCAGCTACTCGATAGGCAAAACTGATATTACTCCGAGCAGGGGCCGTTGACAAGTGATCTAAATAAAAGATGCGCGGGGGGTGGGTGAGGAAGCAAGAAAACAAACCCCGCGGGGCGGGGTTTGTTGGGTTTGCGTCTGGAGTACGCGGAGTGTGCCTGTGAATGACCATCACTGGCCTCCCTGAAAATGCCCTATCCACTTGTGATGGAGGTTGGGACTTATTGCTCCGGCCGGGGCGAAACCGCGTAGGTCTCAGCTCTCGCGGGCCGGAGCGGAACTTCGGGCTCTCTATTCTTTGGGAGCCTTCACGTCTCTGGCTGCCCAAGTAAGTGGCAATTTATCTGCCACTTGAGACAATCCATGGAATCAATTATTTAGGGGTTATGGTGGCCTTGCAGTTTTCTGAATTGTGTAGCGAGGGCGCTATTGGGATTCATAAAACCATAAGTATTGAAAATGGAAATGGAGGGAGAGGGGTGGCGATGAGAGGAGCGGCTTTACGAGGAAGGGCTGATGGGCGTAAGTTCAAAGTGGTTCGGGTAGCATCCCTGAGTGATGGGGAGCTGCACTGGAGATGACGATGAGCGTACCGCACTTTGGCAGCGCCGAGGGCGCTGAACCGCAGGCCGTTCCGGCCAAGGTTACATTTCAGATACTACAGGGAAAAAAAGATCTGGGGCAGCCAATTGCGGCGCTGACGGCGTACGACTACGCGACGGCGCGGCTGGTGGACGAGGCTGGGGTGGACTTAATCCTAGTGGGCGACTCGCTGGCGATGGTGGTGATGGGCTACGAGAGCACGCTGCCGGTGACGGTGGACGAGATGCTGCACCATACGCGGGCAGTGAGGCGGGCAGTGAGGCGGGCGGTTGTGGTGGCGGATATGCCTTATGGGTCGTACCAGGTGAGGGCGACCGAGGCGGTGGCCAATGCGGTGCGGTTCATAAAGGAAGGCGGCGCCGAGGCAGTGAAGATCGAGGGAGGCGCGTCACGGTCGGAGCTGGTGGAGCGGCTGACGGACGCGGAGATTCCGGTGGTGGGACATTTGGGGCTGACGCCACAGTCGGTGCACAAGATGGGGGGCTATCGTGTGCAGGGCAGGACGGCGGCGGGGATAGAGAAGCTTGTGCATGACGCGCACGCGCTGGAGTCTGCCGGGGCGGTGCTTCTGGTTCTGGAGGGGATGCCGCGGGAAGTGGCGGCGCGGATCACCGAAGGGGTAGGGATTCCGACGATTGGGATTGGCGCGGGTCCAGATTGCGATGGACAGATCCTCGTATTTCATGATCTTGTGAATTTGAGCTTTAGCCGGCCCCCTAAATTTGTGCGGCAGTATGGGGATGCGGCGGCGCTGTATCGGGAGGCGTTGGCCGGATATGTGCAGGATGTGACGCGGAAGGAGTTTCCTTCCGATGCGGAGAGCTACCATCTGCCAGCGGAGGCGCAGGCCTGGCTGGCACGCAAGGCGTGAATGCAACGAATAACGACGGTGGCGGAGATGCGGACGGCGGCGCAGACATTGCGCGGTCAGCCTGCCCAAGCGGGGAATGGAAAAATGCAAGGGGCACGGAGCGTCGGCCTGGTGCCTACGATGGGTGCGCTGCACGCGGGACACCTGAGCCTGGTGAGGGCGGCAAAGCAGAGCTGCGAAGCGGTGGTAGTGTCGATCTTTGTGAATCCGAGCCAGTTTGGGCCGCATGAGGATTATGAGGTGTATCCGCGATCGGTGGAGGCCGACTGCGCGCTGTTGGAACTCGAGGGTGTAGACGCGGTGTTTCTGCCGGTGGTGGAAGAGATGTATCCGCCGGGTGCTGCGACCTGGGTGGATGCGGGTGCGGTGGGAGAGCGGCTGGATGGAGCTTCGCGACCGGGCCATTTCAGGGGTGTGGCGACGGTGGTTGCGAAGCTGTTGAATATAGTGGAACCGGACCGGGCGTTTTTCGGACAGAAAGATGCGGCGCAGGTGGCAGTGCTTCGGCAGATGGTGCAGGACCTGCACTTTGGCACGGAGATCAAGGTGTGCCCGATAGTGCGAGAAGCGGACGGGCTGGCAATGAGTAGTCGCAATCGTTATTTATCGCCGGAAGAGCGGGAGCAGGCGCGTGTGCTGCATGAGACGCTGCGGGTGATTGCGAAGCGATTTTTGGAGGGCGAGCGGTTGTCTGAGCAGCTGATTGCGGCTGGACTGTACGTGATGGCCTTTGAGCCGACGGTGCGGATTGACTATCTGAAAGTGGTGAATCCGGATTCCCTGCAGGACCTAGCCCTGGTGGAAGACCGAGCGCTGGTGGCCGTAGCCGCGTTTGTGGGATCCACGAGATTGATCGACAACGTGGTGCTGGAAGAACCGTTGCTGGCGGAAACACCCCCCGCGCAAGCCTGAAGCAGGCCTGCGCGGGGGTCGGCGTCAGTTATCGGATTCGACCTGAGAGACATCCGCGACGGTTAGCGAATAGTTGTTGGAACTATCCAGGAGCAGATAGCCATGCATCTCGAGGTTGGTTCCAGCGGCCAGCGACGCGAAGCTGCTGGAGGTGAGCATGTCCTCATATTGCGTTTGCGAGTCGGTTTCCGCATTCAGGGTTTTCAGCGAATCATAGGTTGTGAGGAAAGACTGCGCGGGCAGCTGCAGGGTGAAAGTGTAGCTGGGGGCCGTTCCCTGGGGCGCCGCGGAGAGAGTTCCTGAGAGGCTCTCAGGCGCGAGGTTGACTTGCTGGGCGTTGATGGAACCGCTGGACATGGTTCCGATGACTTCTACGGATTGACCGGGGAAGATTTCAGCGTTGTTGAAGGCGGTTGCCGGGATGCCGTTCTGGATGGCATCCTGACTGACCCCGTAGGCGGTGGAGGAGGAAAGCTGCACACTGACGGTGGTGGATGAAGAATCGCCGCCGAAGTCTTCGCGGGGGACAAAGGTAAAGGAAGTGACGCTGCCAGTAGCATCGGTGGCTACGGCTGTTACGATACCGCGGCCGCCGCCCTGGGAACTGTCCATTGGGTTGCCGTCCATTGCCGCGGAGATAAGGATTGCAAGCAAGGAGCCGTCCGACTGCATGGCACCGTGAACCGTAACGATGGAGCCTTGCTTGATGGAGCCGGCAGAGGTGTTTGCCGAGAACTGAGTGGATGAATTGATGGTGAAGGTGGACTGGACACCTGTGCAGGCGGATTGGACGGTGATGGCCGTGCTGCTGACGGAAACGACCGAACCGGTGACTTCTACTTCGCGGTCCGCGGAGCTTTCCTTTTCAATGGATGCGGCGGCAGAAGTAATGGACGGAGTGAAGGTAAGCGAGGAGCCAGAGAGATCAAAGGATTGGGCGAGGTTGAAGTTCAGGCTGAGATGAACGTCCTGCCCCTGGGTGACGGTGAGTGACGGGTTGAGCGTGACGGTGCTATTGGGCGAATTGACCGTTGCGGTACCGGTGATGACGGTCCCCGTGGAATCGACATAGGTGACGGTGGCCGAACCTATGGCGATATTGACCGCGCTGTAAGTGCCGGCTGCGACATTTTCGGTTTCCAGCGGCTCCTGAATGGCGCCGAGGCCAGAAAGTTCAATCGTGCGCGGGTTAGACAAGACCGTAACATTGGATCCTCCGCCGGACGGGGTAAGGCTGATGGAGGAGATTGTAACTTTGGCCGAGAGGATATTGCTCAAAGGAGCATCGCCAACGGTGACCACCATGGCTGAGGTGTTTGCCGCCGTAGCCGTACCGGATCCCGTGGCGCTGACGGGGCCTTGACCGCACCCGGTGATGGTGAGGACAGCGAGCGCGAGCATCGCCGTCGTTACGAGGAAGAGCCTGACTTTCATGGATGCCTCCAATGGGGGAAAGTACTTATATCGAAGCTACTCTACATCTCTCGACCTACGTTTTCCTTGTATCTGGGGTGAAGATTTCGTCATAGATGACAGCCTGCCCTCACTATTCTCGAATAACAGGAATTTTTTGCGCTGATTGGTGGCAAATCATGCAAAAAGTACATGGGGGCCTTCCCGGGGCGAGAGGTGGGTGTTTGAACACGCACTGGCGGCGGATCCGGATGCGCGAGCCCGGAGGTATCGGCAGCGGGGTGTTCGCCAATGGCCAGGGGAAGAGGCGGCGTAGACTGATGGCGTGACGGATTCCCGGAACAGCCGAGGGTTTCCGAAGAGAGAAGCGAGCCGATGAAGACGCTATTGCTGCGTGAGTACAGGCAACTGGAGATGACGGATAGGCCGGCGCCGGCGGCGGCGGCGGATGAGCTGCTGGTGCGCGTGGCGGCGTGCGGGATTTGCGGCAGCGATGTGCATGGTTACGACGGGTCGAGTGGGAGGCGGATTCCGCCGCTGGTGATGGGGCATGAGGCCGCGGGCACGGTGGTGGCGCGGGGAGGGGCGTGTGACAGGTTTGCCGTGGGGGACCGCGTGACATTTGATTCGACGGTGTATTGCGGTAAGTGCGTGTTTTGCCTGCGGGGGCAGGTGAATTTGTGCGAGGAGCGGCAGGTGCTGGGCGTTTCCTGCGGGGATTATCGGCGGATGGGCGCGTTTGCGGAGCTGGTGGTGGTGCCGGAGCGGATTGCGTACCGGCTGGCGGATGAGTTGCCCTTTGCGGAAGCGGCGATGCTGGAGGCGGTGTCAGTGGGGATGCATGCGGTGCGGCTGACACAGCCGCAGGAGGGTGAGACGGCGGTGGTGATTGGCGCGGGGATGATTGGCGCGCTGACGGCCCAGG
This sequence comes from uncultured Acidobacterium sp., assembly GCA_964636535.1. GTDB lineage: Bacteria > Acidobacteriota > Terriglobia > Terriglobales > Acidobacteriaceae > Acidobacterium. Next base: position 6,077 of record CAZWSD010000121.1, read on the forward strand.
CGGCGCGCGCGTATGGCTATGCGCGGGTGGTGGTGGCGGACGTAGATGGGAATCGGCTGAAGCTGATCGGGGAGCTGGGGTTTGAGGATGCGCTGCAGGCGACGGGCGAAGAGCTGGTGCGGAAGGTGCAGGCGATGACCGGCGGGCTGGGCGCGGATGCGGTGTTTGAGGCGGTGGGAAAGGATGAAACTGTGAATGTTGCGATTGACTGCGCGCGGAGAGGAGGGAGGGTGACGCTGATTGGAAATGTAACTCCAGAAGTTACGTTACCCTTGCAGAAGGTGGTTTCGCGGGAGCTGCGGCTGCAGGGCTCGGCTGCATCTTCGGGGGAGTATCCGCAGGCGATGGAGTGGATGAAGGAAGGGAAGATTCGGGTGAAGCCGCTGATTTCCGCGGTGGTTCCGCTGGAAGAGGGCGCGGAGTGGTTTCGGCGGCTGTATGCGCGTGAGCCGGGACTGATGAAGGTGATTCTGGCGCCGTTTGGGGCGGAGGCTGCGCAGTGAGCGACGGAATGTTTGATTTGACGGGACGAGTGGCGCTGGTGACGGGCACGAGCCGCGGGCTGGGGCAGTATTTTGCGCGGGCGCTGGCGCGAGCCGGGGCGGATTTGATTTTGACTAGCCGCAAGCGAGAGTCGCTGAAGGAGTTTGCGGCAGAGATTGCGGGGATGGGGCGGCGGCAGTTCTGCGTGGACCTGGATGTGCGCGATGAGCAGAGCATTCGGCGGATGGCGGCGGAGGCGGAGCAGGCGTTCGGGAGGATCGACATCCTGGTGAACAATGCGGGATGCAACGTGCGCAAGCCCGCGTTGCAGGTGACCTGGGACGACTGGAACACGGTGCTGGATACAAATTTGCGCGGGAGTTTTTTTGTGGCGCAGGCTGTGGCGCGGGGGATGGTGGAGCGCGGGTACGGACGGATTATAAATATCGGATCGGTGACGAGCGTGGCCGGGTATGCGGGGCTGGGGCCTTATGGGGCGAGCCGCGGCGGGGTTCGGCAGTTGACGATGAGCCTGGCCGATGACTGGGGCAAGCATGGAGTGACGGTGAATTGTCTGGCTCCGGGATGGTTCCAGACGGCGCAGAACCGCGTGATGTACGAGGATAAGGGGTGGGTGGAGTATTTGACGGAGCGGATTCCGCTGCAGCGGCCGGGAAGGCCGGATGATCTGGACGGGGCGGTGGTATTTCTGGCTTCGGAGGCGAGCCGGTACGTGACGGGGCAGACGCTGCTGGTGGATGGCGGGATTTCTACTGGGGCGATGCGGGCGCTGCCGAGGGCTGGCCGTGCAGGCGAACAGGCCTGACGGCGGTGAATAGATCTCACCGCAAGGAGCGCCGAGGGGTATGGGGTGAGTTGGGGCACCAGAACAACTGACACAGAATGAGTGGGGCGTGGTCGAGTTGCCGTGGGGTATGAGTCAACGGCAGGTTCCACCGCTGCGTGCGGGCTCACCTTACGATGAGCGCACTTCGGTCGGAAAGGCAGACTTGAAGAGCGGCGGGAACCTCTGAATATATGCAACTGTATTGCTTACGTATTATGAAACGAGGGTTTTGGCGGGAACCATGGAGGTGTCGCGGAGCAGGATCAGGTAGGCGGCGATGCCGATCAGGAGGTAGGCGGCGGCGACGTAGAAGGCGATGGCGAAGGAGTGGGTGAGGTGGACTACGTAGCCGGTGATGATGGGAGCGAGGATCCCGGAGATTTGATTGGAGAAGTTGACGATGCCGCCGACGGTGCCTACGTTCGCCTCGGGGACGATAAGCGAAGGCAGCGACCAGCCGACCGGCGCTGCGGCGGAGAGGCCGGCGATGGAGAGGGTGATCCAGGCGACGGCGGCGAAGCGAGTGTGGACGAAGGAGGCGCCCAAGATGCCGAGGCCGAAGAGGGTTCCGGCAACGAGGACAGCCATTCTGACGCGGCTGGCGTTAAGGCCGCGATGGATGAGGAGATCGACGAGTAGGCCACCGATGAGCACGTCGGCGAGTGTGGCGATGAGCCACGGGATGGCGGTGTAGAAGAGCGAGTCGAAGATGTCGATGTGGAGGGCCTGGTGGAAGTAGCTGGGGAGCCAGGCGAGAAGCAGGTAGAAGACATAGTTGTAGGCTCCGAAGCCGACGGCGAGTCCGAGGACCTTGCGCTGGCCGAGCAGGGCCAGGAAGCTGTGGCGCGGGACGTGAGTGTGGGTTGGGGAGTGGGATTGGGAGCGCGGAAGTACGGGGATGTAGTGTTCAGTTTCGCCAGGGTGTGGGTCGCGGTAGACGAGGTAATAGGCGATGAAGTAGGCGAGGCTGAGGGCGCCGGTGAAGTAGAAGCCTGAGCGCCATCCAAAGTGGAGGACGATGATGCCGATGATAGGGATGCCGATAGCGGAGGCGAATTTGGCGGCACCGTCGAAGAAACTGGTGGCGAGGCCGCGGCGCGCGGGTGGGAACCATCGGCCGATGGCCTTGGCGTTGGCGGGGAAGAAAGGGGCTTCTCCGACGCCGAGGA
>CAZWSD010000122.1:0-8572 GCA_964636535.1 uncultured Acidobacterium sp.
AAAACTATCCAACCTTCCCGCCTGAAATCACCACTCGTGAGACATGCAGGCTAGACCTGGGCACTGCAGAAATCTCATGAGGCCGATCGAAGAGGCCTGTAATTTTGAAGGTTGGCCGTCGGCTGCAGGAAATCCGCCAGGGATCTCAGGAATGGGAGTGGGGCCGGAGCTCCGCCTGTGATGTTCCGCACATAGTTCGAGTGGTCATACCTGTAATCTGCACTTGCATCTGCCCGGGTCTGAATCACGATATAGAAATCCATTCGCATTCAGGTTCGGGGCTGCGTTGCCGATCCATTTTGCAGGGAACCAATCGCACGGGGAGCTTATCTGATGAGGAATCTCGCGGTTTTGACCAGCGGAGGCGATGCTCCGGGGATGAATGCGGCCATTCGGGCGGTAGTCCGCGATGGCCTGGCTCGGGGACTCACGATGTGGGGTGTCAACAGGGGATTTGCGGGCTTAATAGAAGGCGACTTTCACCGCCTAGGTGCACGTGATGTCGGAAGCATCATTCAGCGGGGTGGTTCCGTACTCGGCTCCTCGCGCAGCATCGAGTTCCAGACTGAGGACGGCCGTGAACTGGCCATCCACCGCATGCGGGGCGCCGGAATCGAAGGCGTAATTGTAATCGGCGGTAATGGCTCGCAGACCGGATCCCATGCCCTCCATCAGATGGGATTTCCGGTCGTAGGAGTCGCCTCCACAATCGATAATGATCTACTCGGTTCTGATATGACGATCGGAGTAGACACCGCACTGAACGTGGCCCTGAACGCCATTGATAACCTCAAGGTGACTGCATCCGCTCTGCGTCGTACTTTTCTGGTCGAGGTGATGGGCCGCAAGTGCGGATACCTGGCTTTGATGGCAGGGGTCGCCGGCGGCGCCGAGTGCGTCGTGCTGCCGGAGGTCGAGGTCATCCCGGAGAATCTTGCCGTCCGCATTCAGGAGGCCTACGACAGGGGCAAGCCTCACGTCATCGTCGTGGTAGCTGAGGGTGCCAAGTACAATGCCGAGGGGCTCTGCCGCTACTTCCAGGAGAAAAATCTCATCCCCGGTCATGAATTCCGTTCCACGGTGCTCGGCTACGTCCAGCGGGGCGCCGTACCCACCTGTGCTGACCGTCTGCTGGCGACCAGGCTCGGAGTCGAGGCCGTTGAGCAGATCCTTGCGGGGAACTATGGCGTCCTGGTCGGCATCCACAAGGGCGATCCCATCACGACCCCACTGGCGGAAATTGTTGGGAAAGATAAGCCCCTCGATCCCTGGTTCCTGAAAATAGCCGACACATTGGCGAAGTAGCCGCCAAGGCAGTTTCCCTTGTGTTGTCGAGGAGCAGCGGCGCACCGCACCGCGCTTCTACCAGGGACTGGCCACCGTTGTTTGCGGATCTCAATCGCTCCATAAGGTGCGGGTGATCCGCCTGAAAGTGAACAACAGCCTTTAGTTCAAGGGCAACGGGATCATGGGATCTGCACGTCGCGAGTGAACTCTGCGCACCAGGTGCGGGGTAATTACAATTGCAAGTTCCGCCGTATTTACCTGCTTGTTCTGGTGGGTGCCGCCGCGCAGGCCGGGAAGCTCATTGATGCCGGGGATCCCTGTCACCGCCAGCGAATCTTGTTTGGTAAGGCTGCTCACAATCAGCGCACTCTCTCCCGGATGCAGAGACGTAATCGAGTTTACCTCCCGGCTGTTGAGGACAGGAATACTGTTCAGGCTCTGTCCCTGCAGGGTTTCGAGCTTAAGGTCCAGCTTCAGCGCAATATCACCGTGCCCTTCCACGTAAGGTGTGACGTGCAGCGTCAATCCAAGGTTCTGGTACTGCACTTGCGGCACGGTTTCCTGCGTGGAGAAAAGGGAGCTTGCATTGATGCCAAGGCTCGCGAGTGCGCTTGAGACTCCCGGCGAAGAAATGCCGGGAATCGACAGGTTTGATCCCGCCAGGTTCGAATAGCTCGACGTAATGATCGGATAACGTGTGCCGCTGCGGATTTCCTCGTCTTGCTGATTCAGCGCGAGGATCCGCATCTGGTCAAGCTCGGTGACGTTGCTGCTGTTCAACTGATTATTCGCTGTGGCCCCCGACGAGGTTAATCCCGTAGCCGTGAGTCCGCCGCCTAAATAGGCGAATGGTTGGTTGAAAACCGTCCCCGTGACCTGGCCGGAAGCGATCAGAATTGCTGCGATGGCAATGTAGTCATTGGGTGCCGCCAGCCCGCTCGAGATGATCTGCTGCACAAGGCTCTGGTTGCTGTTGATGATGTTTCGCACCTCAGACGGAATGTTGAACAGCGTTGTGCCACTCGGCAACACTACGCCTTGGTCAACCGTCCGCGTACGGCTGACTTCGTACATTCTGACGTCCAGAAGTATCTGGCTCTGACCCTGCAGCAGGCCGGTCAACGTGTCATTCATTGCATCCAGAAGCGGTTGTGGTCCGCGCACGGTGAGCGCGTAGCTGCCCGCGTCGTAGCTCACAGTCTGCAGCTTGAAGACTCCTCGCACTACTTCTAGAATCCGGGTACGCTCACTCTCTGAAATACCCGGCAGGTATACCGTCTCCATGACAAGCCGCTGGTACTTCGTGCGATTTGCCTCAGTGTCCGGCACGAACAGGGCTCGGGCTGGATCCAGCGGCACGGCAAACGTGTGGGTAGTGAGTTCGACGGCCTGTTGCGCCTGCTGGAAGTCGAGCTTTCCCGTATCGAAAGGCAGTGCACTCTGTCGTATCGAGTCGTCGCATGTCGCCTGAATGCCCCAGGCCTTCATGACTGTTTGTATCACCTGCCGGGCGGGCGCCCTCAGGTGGAAGCTGTGCAATCCAGGCCGCGGAGCCAGCGCCACTGGTGGCCCTGGAGTCTGTACGTCCAGAACAGGCTTCGTGACCGCAGGGGAGCGATCCTCAAAATGCTGGGTTACTTCCGGATTGTGAGGCGCAAGCTGAGCAGCCTGCGCCAAATCATGCCATGCCTGGTTCCGGTTTCCGGTTCGCCGTGCATTGGCAGCCCCATGTACCAGCTTCGTCACCAGGTTTTCGCGGGCAATCGCGGCGTCTACCGCAAACCGTGGATTTTCCGGATCCAGCTTCGCCGCCTGTTCAAACTCGCGCATTGCCCTGCCTGGGTGGTTCGCGAGCAACGCCTTTGTGGCTCTCACCGAAAGAGCTGCGGCTCGATCCCGGTCGCGCGACGTGATCTGGCGCGGCTTCCCGCGATGTGGCTGTGCAGCCGACGTTCCAGACGATGAAGCCGGTCGATCCGAGATCGTCTCATGTAGTCTGTGCAGGGTGATCTGGTCTGCGGCGGGTGGTGGCGCAGTCTGGGCCAAGGCGCTCGATACGATGAAGAACGCAAGAGCCACGGCAGGATGCATCAGGCGAGACATGGGCTAAACCGGCGCTCCCGCAGTGTGATTCAGCAGCGCCCACAGTGACGTCGCACATGCCTCAGGCTTCATCCCCATCAACTGATCGAAGGATGGCCTCCCCGTGGCCACAGCGATGGTTGGCAGCCCGTTGGCCCTGGCTGCCGCAATGTCGGATTCCGTATCGCCCACCACGCAGACGCTGGCGCCTGGCCCAGCAAGTCCCCGCGCCATTTCAGCCGCATGGGCAATCATATCCGCGCGGTCCAGGTAGAGGTCGCTGAATCCGCCAAACTCAAACCAGCGCCGCAAACCCGCAGTCTCAACCTTCACCCAGCCAATCGCTTCCAGATTACCCGTAGCAACGCCAAGTTTTGCGCCTTTTGCAGTCAGATGCTCCAGGGTTTCCTCAACGGCGGGCATGCGGACCAATTCCATCCGGTCACGCCGCGCCGTGACCGTGTTTCGCATCCGCTCCAGCACCCCTTCCAGCGAAGCGCGCCAGTGGCTGTCTTCGATCGATGTCCGCAGAAAGGCGTCACGCAAAATGCCTGGATCGGTGTTGCCGTGCAGCGTCACGCCGCTCAAGTCCAGTTCGTGCCCCATCACCTCGCGCACACACTCAAAAAATGAGTCGTAATGCACGCGGTCGCGGCTCCGCAACAGGGTGCCGTCAATGTCGAAAAGGTAGGCGTCCTGGCCATCCCACTCAAAACCAGGTTCGGTATGAACCCGATGCGGCGGCTCCGCCGTCTGGGTGGTAAAGCGCACAGGATACGCGGTCGCATCAGAAGTACTCAAGCGTTCATTTGCCCTTTCTGTATTGAGACTAATGCAGACAGGGCGGATGGGGCGGAACTTTGCCCCGGGAGGAGCCGTTCGCCCCCGTGTTCAGCGCACTGCCAGCTTGCCGTCAAATACTGGACGTTCGCTGCGGGGCGGGCGCTTGAGCCCCATCCGAACCTGGGTGGGGTCGATGTGTAGTTCCGTGAGGGTGCGGCTCAGCGTATTGCGGTGCATCCCCAGCTCTTTCGCGGCTTTGCACTGGTTCCCACGGTGGCAGGCTAGCACCTGGAGGATGAAACGCTTCTTGAATTCGCGCAGAGCCTCTTCATAGGTGATACCGCTGGCTTGCATCTGCGAGACGAGACTATCGAGTTCGCGTTTCACGTCCACCCCTCCTGCACCGGCGGTTCTTACAGGCGCTTCCATAGAATACTGCTTGAATGGTGGAAAGTTTATGACACACCGGGCTTCGGCGTAAACAGCTTGTTTTTTTCGCTTCGTAAAAGGGTGATTCCGCTGCGAATTTCGCCTGACAGCTCTGCCGGGCTCACCCCGGCGACTCCGTGCGCCACGGTTAAGAACGCCGGAGCCAGCCGCGAATCCCGTATGAGCGGTGTCCGGGGAACAAAAGCCAGCAGTGCAACCAGCATCACCACCACGAACACGGCACCCTTGAGCAGTCCAAATGCCGCTCCCGCCAGCCGGTCCAGCCAACCCAGCCCAACGAAACGCACCGACCAGCGGATGATGCGCCCCAGAAGTCCCGCCATGATCATCACGCCCAGCGCGATCAGGATAAAAGCGATCACCTTCGCCAGCGCAAGGCTGACTCCCCAGGCCAGGACCCAGGGCACCAGATGCTGGTAGTTCCAGCACGCCAGCAACAGGCCCAGAATCAACCCGCCCAGCGAGCAGACTTCCACAATGATGCCGCTGCGCGCCGCCGCCAGTGTTGATACCAGCAGGATGATGACTATGATCCAATCCAGCAGGCTCATGGCGTCACAATTCGAGCCCCTGTCCTGTCAGCCGGTGGTATGCCTCCAGGTAGCGTTCCTGGGTTCCCTTGACAACTTCCGGGGGAAGCGAGGGAGCCGGCGCCTGCTTGTTCCAGTGAATCTCCTCAAGATAGTTTCGAACGTACTGCTTGTCGAAGGATGCTTGCTGCCGCCCCGGTTCATACTGATCCTTCGGCCAGAAACGCGAGGAGTCCGGCGTCAAAGCCTCATCCCCCAGCAGAATGCCGTCTCCCGTCATCCCAAACTCAAATTTTGTGTCCGCAATCAGGATGCCGCAGCGCTCGGCATGGCGCTCGGCCCGCTGGTACAGTTCGATGCTCAGCTCTCGCAGCTTTGAGGCATGTGCGTTACCGATGATGTCTGCCATCTTCTTAAAGGAAATATTCTCGTCATGCACGCCGCTCTCGGCCTTGGTAGCCGGCGTGAAGATGGGCTCAGGCAAACGATCCGACTCGCGCAGCCCCTCGCCCAGCCGAATGCCGCCGATCTCTCCCGTGTGCTGATAGTCCTTCCAGCCACTGCCGGAAATGTATCCGCGCACCACGCACTCCACCGGGAACATTCGGGCCCGTTTCACCCGCATAAAGCGGCCCTTGAGCATGTCTTTATGCCGGTCAAGGCTTGCCGGCAGATCGTTCACCTCTACCGTGATGAGATGGTTTGGACCCACATCCGCGAACTTGTCGAACCAGAACCTTGAAATCTGCGTGAGCACCTTGCCCTTTCCGGGAATTCCCGTGGCCAGGATGTGGTCGAAGGCGGAAATACGGTCCGAGGCGATCATCAAGAGATCGCCATCCAGCTCGTAGATATCACGGACCTTCCCGCGTGAAACCAGCTTGAGTTCAGGAATTTCGGTCTGGAGGAGAGCGTTCAAATGAGGCCTCACGAGCCCTTGCGGGCATTCAAGTGGAAATTTGATTGTCGGAGTGGTTTTCCAGCCTTGTCAATGCAGGGTGACCGCGATCAAAACCATGAATCCCGCGTTGACTTTGCATCTATGCGCTTGCCCGCCGCGACTGCGGCCCCGCATACTCCTGTCCGCCCATGCGTACGCTCACCACTTTGGAGACGCCCTGTTCCTGCATCGTCACGCCGTAAATCAGATCGGCCGCCGTCATCATGCGCTTGGAGTGCGTTACCATCACAAACTGCGTGTCGCTCGCCATGCCCCGCAGCAAGTCGGCCAGGCGCCCCACGTTGGTTTCATCCAGCGGTGCATCCACTTCGTCCAGCACGCAGAAGGGACTCGGCTGGTATTGGAAGATGCCCATCAGCAGCGCCAGGGCCGTCAGCGCCTTTTCGCCGCCCGAGAGCAGGAACACGTTCTGCAGCTTCTTGCCCGGTGGCTGTGCCACAATGTCCACCCCGCTATCGAGAGTGTTTTCCTCGTCTGTAAGGCGCATGAAGGCCTGCCCGCCGGCGAACAGCCGCGAGAAGGTCGCGCTGAAATTCTCATTGATGCGTGCAAAGGCCTCGTTGAACTTGGTGTATGAGATTTCGTCGATTTCCTTGATGGTGGCGCGCGTGTTCTCGATCGACTCCACGAGGTCGGTGCGCTGCGTCTCGAGGAAGGCGTGGCGCTGCTCTGTTTCGCGGTACTCTTCCAGGGCCATCATATTGACCGGGCCCATCGACTCCAGTTTGTGCTTGAGCCCCCGGCAGGCTTCATCCTCAGCGTGCAACTCATCGCCCTGGAAGCGGGCAAGGCCCTCTTCGGTGCGCAGTGCCTGCGGCTCCACGGACAAGTCCTGCAGGCAAGTCTCTTCCAGGTGCTGCCTGTCGGCGGCGCACTTGGCTTCGCGAGCCGTCAGCGACAGGCGGCTTTCACGCAGGGCATTTGTTTCCGCGCGCAAGCCTTTCAGCGCGTGGTCGGTCTGTGTCAGTTTCGCGCGAAGCTCCGTGGCTCTTGCCGTCAATTCGGCCACCTGCTCCTGTGCCTGTTGGCGCAGAGCAGAGAGCTCCCGCTGCCGGACCACCAGCTCCTCATTCTCGCGCTCTCGTTGCTCGCGTTCGGCGATGGTCGCGGTAAGCTGCTCGTCCATCTGTTGCAGCCGCCGCTCCAGGTCACCGTAAAGACGGTCGATCCGGTCAAAGCTTGCTTCCGCACCGCGCCGGCGTTCCTCCAGCCCCGCCAACTCCGCGGAGATGCGCGCCGCCTCCTGCTGCGCCGTCTCGCGCGCTGCGCGCAATTCCGCCATGGAAGACTGCGCCTCGGCAATCGAGGTCTCCATCGCCCGGTGTTCGCTCTCAACCCGCTCGGCTTCCATTGACTTCTCTTCAATAAAGGTCTGTTTCGCCGTACGCGCGTCCTTGTTTCGCCCGCTTTGCAGTTCCCAATCCTGCAACCGGCGTTCCAGCCGCTGGATTTCCGAGTCCATTTGGCGTAATGCCGCGCCCTGGTTGGCGCTTTCGCGTTCCGCCGTGTGACGCTCCTCGCTTTTGGATTCGAGCAGGCGGGTGCTTTCGCCCAGCACCTGGGCCAGTTCCGCCGCAACCGTCTCGATCCGTCCCAGTTCCTGTTCTACAATTTCCAGCTTCTCGATCGTTTCGCGCAGTTCGCGCTTCAACGCCAGCGGACCGCCGCTGCGGCTCTTGCCTCCGGTCACCGTTACGTTGTGGAAACATTCGCCACTGGGCGCAAGGAAGAAGGAAGCCGGATGTTGCAGCGCCAGCGAGCGCGCCGTGTCCATGTCCGGCGCCACATAACCCTCGCGCAGTTTAGGCAGAATCACTTCGAGCGATTTGCCAAAGCCGTCCAACACGCGAACGCATTCCTTTAGCGGCACTACTCCGGAGTGCTGCACGAGTGCTGTAGCCGTATTCTCCGGAACAGCAAAGGAAAACTTCGCCTGTGAATCGTTGGGATGAACCAGAAAAGTCGCCCGTCCGTCCACGTCGGTCTTCAGCACACGCATGCCTTCATTGGCTGCATCCCAGCTCTTCACCACCACAAAGTTGAGTTCGTCACGCAGGAACTCATCAACTACGCTCTCGTACTCGTCGCCTACCTCGAGAAAATCCGCCAGCGTGCCGACAGGCGCAAGACCTTCGCCGAGAGCGTTCGAGCGAAAAAGCTTCCGGACCGTCTCGGTCGAATAGCTGTGATCGCGAATCAGCGACTCGATCGAGTTCCGGCGGCCCAGCAGGGTAGCGTGTTCGCTGCGAAGCTGATCCCCGCGCCTGCGGGCCTCGACTTCCTCCGTGCGCTTGGCCGCAATCGCCGTTCGCAATGCCGAAATTTCCTGTTCAAGGCGTTTGAGCGTGTCGGTGATGGACTCAAACCGCATCGACACTTGGCCGCGCTCCGCACCCAGCGCTTCCAGATCGCGCTTCGCTGAAATCATTTCCGCTTCCAGCCGCGCCGCTTCGCGATCGAGAGACGCGAGTGATTCTTC
>CAZWSD010000123.1:0-8502 GCA_964636535.1 uncultured Acidobacterium sp.
TTCAAAGGAATGGCCCGGAGGCCCGCATCGGTCTTGCTTCGCCTCACGGTGACGGTCTGGCGGAGAAAATCAACATCCTGCCAGCGCAGATGCTTGATCTCTACACCCCGCATGGTGGTACAGAGGGCCAGAACCATCGCCAGCCGTGCATTCTCCCAATCGGGATTCGCACCAGCCGTACTCAAGAGCCGCAGTTTGTCGTCCAGGCTCATCGCCCGGCCTATACTCTGGGGTTCGCGCAGCGGCTTCACGTCATCCGCCAAAGCAGCCCACCGCTTCGCCCGCTTCAGCATCCGCCGAATTACGCCCACTTCCATGTTGATGATGGCCGGACCCACTCCCGCGCCCGCTCTCCATTGCCGGTATCCGAGAATGTCTTCCGCCTCAATCGTCCGCAGACGCCTCCCCCGGAAATACTCGCGCGGCTTCACCAGCAGTTGCTTCTCTTTCTTCTGGCTGGTTTCTGACAGCTCAGGCTTCCGCCCCGTCAAATACTGATCTGCCGCATCCTCGAACACAAGCCGGGCAAAGGCGATGCTGGTGGCGGTCAACTTGCCCCGTGCAGCATTCTCGATGAGCTTCTTTTCTTCGCTCTGAGCTTTGCGCCAGTCCGAAGTGCGAAGACTCTGCCGGAATCGCTGACCGTCTATCACGATGTCTGTGTGCCACGTCTTACCGCGCTTTTTCAGTGCCATCGTTATCCCCTTTCCTGTTCTCGTTCCACCATTTGAGCTTTGACCTTCGCTGCGCTGTTTGAGCGCAGGCTTCGCTGCAGTACTTTTCTCTTTTGTCTCCGGCGATGAAATACGGAGACCTGCAAAAATCCAATCTTGGAGCCTCACCTAAGCGAGGCCAATTCGCACACTTACGCAGCAGCGAGGCAGGCACAGACGCAACTTCAAGAGTCACGAACAAGCCGAGAGTCCGAGTCCTGAAAGTAAGCTGCTTAGCGTCGAAATTGAAATAGTCGCCGCCGCCTGTAACGACATTGACGGGGAGCGCATTGCGGATTGCGTGCGAAACGCGGACCCATGTTTCCTGTAGCCGACTCACTTCGACGATCCAATCTTGCGTTGAAAATCGGAAGGATGAGCAGGGTCGATACGGAGTTGTCAGCGGACCAAACTTCTTAGTGAACCTCAAAGCAATTTCAGGATCGGGGTTTGACCTCATCGTCATATTCAGCAGTTGGACAGCAACAGGTCGAAGAGATCCGATGGACACGATTTTGGGTTCACTGAGCCAAGTCCCAGTGATTTGATCCCCCGATTGCTCCACCGTAGATACTCCCGTCTCGACTTCAATTCCGAACTGCGAGCGGATGCTTTCTAGATTTCTTTTCACATATTGCATTCTAGTACTTCTACTCCTACACTTCAATAAAAATCGATGAGAGGTGCGGCATGAGAAAAGGTCAAATGTTCAGCATCAGAGAGGCTTCAGGACATCTTCGGGTAAGCCTCAAGCAGATTTACAACCTCGTGTGGGATGGAAAGCTCCCAGCTCAGAAAATTGATGGCCAGTGGAGGATTCCGAAATCCGCCGTCCAATCACGCCTCAGCCAGAGAGGGCCGGGGCAATGAACGATTTGCGATTGATGACTTTATTGGAAGTGGCCGACACGCTCCGTCTGAGTCCGCACACAATCCGCAGCTTTGTGCGAAAAGGCAAACTGCATCCGACGCGCATCTGTCGGAGGCTGCTTTTCAATCCCGGAGATGTGGAGCAACTGATAGCGGAGAGTTATGGAAAAAGCAGCGGGTATCGGCGTCCTCCTATGGTTTCGAATTAAACCCACCTTGAGCCGTTGAAATGGATGGTTTCTTCAACGATTCAGACCGCTTCAACGGCGTCGTGAGATTACGACAATATCCGGCTCCTGCATGGCGATCCTCTCGGGAGACGCGGAACCGCTACAAGAGTAGAGCCATTTTCCGCAAACAGATTGGCAACGGAAACCTATCCGGCTGAACAATCCAACTCTGGGGGTAGAAGGCCGTGTCGCCGCCTGCCGGGGCCAAAGGGGACAGCACACGGACCGTTGCGATTGGCAATCGCAGCGAGGTTTCAGCGCAAAGATTCTTCTACCTGCTCGACGGCTAAACCCGTCACCATAGCAGAGTGTTCTACCGGGCAACGCTGGGGGCTTGCGACCCGGTCCCAAACGGCATGAGAGAGAAGAATCGCTAAAACGCTGAAGGCGGGGTTCTGCTTATCGCTGGCAGCCTAGAGCTGGAATGCCTACTTTGAAACTTATGCCAAAGGGGAAAAGCCCCGAGTGCGCCCATCAATCCGTTGCAATCTCAACTCGATTATTTTCCCTCTTTTTTGTCCTGATCTGCGAACCAGTCAATCCCTTCATCGTCGTCGCCTTCATAGTCGTCGCCTTCCTCCGCCAACCCCCTCAGTTCGCGGACCTCTTCTTCCCTTTCGCGACGATCCTGCTCCGCCTCATCCTCACGATCATTCATGCGGCTCAACTGCCGTGCAATCTCATTTAGTTCCCACGCAACCACAAACAGTCCGAAACAAACGAGGATAATCCACAAAGTGTAGTCCGGCGATGTGTCCATTTTGATTCTCTCCGTATCGAGGAGCCGCAATTTCTGAAAAATTTTCTGGTTGGCGGTTACACGCTCAATTTGATTGAGTATTTTCCAGGGGTGGGGGTGGTAGTAGGTCGCCCGGCTTATCCCGCTAGCAAATAAAGCCTTTCGCATGTACCGCACCAAAGTCCATCATCACGCCTCACTGCTGCATGTTCGCTATTGAGCGGACATCTAATCTTGGATTTCACTCCGCCATTGGCTTCAGGCTTTACTGGCGCATCTTGCGATTCATTCGTTACACGCAGTTCAGGATGCCAGCGAGCCATCACAGCGCTGCGTGCGGCATTGCTGCGCCGCTCCCGGCCCATCTGTTGCCGCTCCTCAAATTCTTGAAATGTGATCTGCTTCCAGATCGGTGAAACGTCACGAAGCTCCCGGTTTAGCGCGTCATACATCGTGGCTAAAACGAAGTCACGGACCGAAATTCCCTTACGCGCTGCCGCAATTTTCAGCCCCCTCTGAAGCTCTCCTGAACCATCGGATATACGCAAGTTGTAGGCAATCGACATGACAGCAACAACATACTACGGACAGTGCCGAACTGACACGATTCGCACAAAGTAAAACACCTTTTGAGCATCTAGACCAGTACGTTATTTTTGTGACACAGCTTGTGCCATAACCCTCCCGTCCCTGCCTGTGTCGCGTCACTTCACTTCATATCACTCAGGAACACTTGAAAGGCAGCACAAGTGCCTGAAACCAGCATGAACACTGCCTATCCGTATCACTCAGACTTCTTCGGTGTCGCGTCGCCTGAAGCTGCAATGGGAATTGACACGGTAGAGGTCGCTGGTTCGAGTCCAGTCGTGCCTACCATATCAAACAGAAAATAAAGGACTTGCAGACGCGACCTCTACTTTATGCGTCTGGTTTAGGTGCTGAAGGGTGCTGAAGCACAGCATCCCCCAACGGGCCATGCACGGCGACAGCGTTCGCGACACGTTTTTCCGGCGTGATGGACTGCTGGTACAACTCCATGGTGATGCGTGCGTTGGCGTGCCTCAAAAGCTCCTGGGTCGTCTTGAGATCGACACCCTGCTGCCGCAGCATGGTGCCGAGCCCGTGACGGAAGGAATGCCAACCAATCCGCTTATCGATTCCAAGCTCCTTGATCGCGGGCCGGATATAACGCCGAAGAATCATGTCCGGTGCGATCGGATGTTCCCCGTTGTGCCGCACCGACGGGAAAACGAAGTCGTCATCGCCGTTCCAGGCGCTGGTGTTGCGCCATTCCTGGAGCACGTCCATCACGACCTCATGCAGTGGAACAGGCTTGCGGCTTGCCTGCGTCTTACAGTTGGAAAGTTTGTTTTGCCAGACGGAGCGGGTAATGCGTGCTTCGCCCAGTTCAAAGCTGATGTCGCTCCATTTCAATCCGATAAGTTCACTCCTGCGCACTCCGGTACTGCCGGCCATGAGGACCATGGCGCGTTCCCGAAGGGCAAGCTTGCCGAGAAGCGTCCGGAATTCCAGGCCGTCCAGGAATTCTGGATCGCGCAGCCGCTGCGATGAACTGCGGACGGGCGTGATGGGATTCCTGGAAGCGAAGCTATAGCGGAGTGCATGCGAAAACAGAGCATGCATCAGATTGCGGACCTTTGACTTCACAGAGGGACTTGCATCCTTCCCCTTGACGCCTTTGAGATCGCGCAGCCAGTTCTCTACCTCAATCGGTTTGATCGAAGCGAGTGAATACTCTCCCCATCGCGGCAGGATGTGGTTGTGAAGATTGTCAGAGTAAACACTCTGGGTTGAGGGTGCGAGTCTGGGCAACTCGACACGCTCATAGTGCGCAACAAGCTGCTCGATGTTCATGGGGGCGAATTCTGCCCCCTCGTTGATGTGGATCCTGAGCTGAGTCACCGCCTTTTCCGCATCTTTGCGCTTCGGCAGGTCCGTCACTGGTCCGACGACTTGCCGCTTATAGACGCGGCGGCCCTTCTCCTGGACGTAAAACCGATACACCCAGATGTCAGGCAGGCTCTTCCGTTTCTGCAGCATCAGAGATCCCCTTTGATAGCGTGACGCTTTCATACGGAGTTTCTCCTTGGAAAGCGCACTGATGGCCTGAGGAGAGTGTACTCGTTCGGAATTCGGACGGGCAGCGGAGACCGTCATGCAGCCTCCCACTGGTTCGTGCGAGCGGCGAGCCATGCGTCCAATTCTTCCTGGTAGAACCGCCAGAACTTCCGCTTCCCTTCACCCAGAGGATGGGCCGGCAGGTAGCCCTTGCGCGCCCACCGCGTCACGGTGCGCGGGTCAAGGCTCAGGAATTCGGCGGCTCCTTCAGGAGTCAGGATGCGGCTGCGTGTAGGACGTGGACTTTCAATCGAAGTGATCGTTGATATTGGCTTTATGGTGTTCAGAACGACCTCGTCATACGCGTTGGCCGGGTCCTCCCGGCGCACGTAACCGGCACGCGCATGAATGCGCGGCCGGTCTGGCGAGGTTATGAGGGGCGAACGACGAGGACGCCGTTCGCGATGCATTGAAGTCGAAATAGGCCTTTTGGAACACGGTGGTGCAGCCTTTCCAGCCCTGGTAGGGCCTGCGAAGATGTTCTGATTTTGACTGTTGAACCGGAATCACCAAAGCTCCGGGCGATTGCTGCCAGCTTTTACGCGAGCCAGCGCCTGGTTGAGGGCTTCGCGGCCGTGATTCGCATCGTTCGCAAGACGCGTGACCCAGTTAAACGCCCAGTCGGCGTAAAACGCAATGTCCAGGTCGTAACCACGTGGTCCCGGCTGACACCGGCGAATGACTTCCGCGATGGCCATGCCGGCAGGCGGACGATCAAGCGGCAGATTGCCGGCCCGCGCCGCCCGGTTCAGCATCCGCAGCGTCTCTTCGAGGATCATGCGCGCCGAAGAGGAGCGTGCCGGATTGGCGGCAAACCAACCAACAATGGTCTCTGTCAGATCAAAGGGCTCGCGTTCCTGCGGATACTCTGGCGCAGGCGAATCTGGTGTTGGTTCCGGCACAGAACTGATTTCCGCCCGGCGAACATGATCCCGCGGCGGCAAGCCCCGTCCCCGCCGGAGCACCTCATTCAGACCAATTTCATTGCGGCGGAACGCCTCCTGATCCGCAGGATCGGCTTCAAGAACCGCCAGCAAATTGCGAATCGAACCTTCGGAAGTGTGGAGAGACTTGGCGAGGAAGCGCCGGCTCAAGCCTGCGCGAACGATGTCGCGAACAGCCTTCGCGCGTTCAAAATGTGAAAGGAAAAACCAGGCCGTCCTGAGCTGCGCTACAGCTTCCGGGATGGAGGTAGGGGCTGGGATGAGAGTTGAATGATTGGCGTTGCGCGGCCGTACTCCGCAGGGGTTCGAATGAGCCATCTGGCTCCTCCAACCGGTCAGTTTCGGAGCGGGCGGTTACTACCGTGCCCGCTCCACCGGTAAGAGAGGAGCAGGATCCGCTGCTGCACAGGCCACAACGGCACGTTCAATGAACCTATCGCGTCTCATGTTTTCCCTTCGAACGCCTGAATGTCATTCCGCCAACACGCATCGTTGTTGGGCCCGATGCGGAGGGTATGTCATCTGCTTCCGATCTTCTACGTTTGATCGGCGGATTCAAAAGCACCTCGTCGGCAGAGCTGCGCTGCTTTTCGCCCTTCAGGACCAGCTTCCGCGTCGGGGGTGCAATGCTTCGTTTGCGGTCGGATCGCTGGAGAAGGACTTCGGCCGCCTCGATGCCATGATCCAGGATGCCGATCGCATCTCCATCCCCGGACTCGATGATGGCTCGCACCCTCTTCATACGACCGTCAAGCTCCGGCATAGCCGGCATTCCACACATCAGTTCGCGCACGCTGCAGCCAAGGCCGTGAGCTACCCGCTGCAGGCTCGTGATCTGAGGATTGCTCTCCCCCGCCTCAATACGAAAAATGGCGTTCTGCGTCAGCCCTGCCGCCGTAGCCAGGGCCTGCTGGGAGAGTCCGCGCGCCGTCCGGCGCTGCCGAATCCGGCTCCCAACCTCGCTCCAGCCGAAATCTACCTTATCATATTTCAAAGATATATAATCGCTAATAGGTGTTCCACTGTCAAGCCCAATTTTCAAAGTCTTTGGCAACGACTGGCAAGGAGATTGGCTCCAGGCAGGACTGGAGAGAACGGCACCGCCTACAATTCCTCAAATTTAGGCCCTGAAACCGCCACATCCGGCCAGTATCTGCAACAATCCGCACCATCTCGTCAGATGGGCGTTCTCTACCCGGACAAAACTCAGGCTGCCGTCCACGTTAGCGACAGTGCTTCGGCCTGCTCCAGCACGATGAACATCGCCTTTCCTGTTTATCGGGTGGATAGACTTCGATGCGGCGCGCTGCCTGGAAAGCGTTTCAATCCACGCTCCCCGCGTGGGGAGCGACTATGCATGACGGGGAAGTAAAACACAAAACCCAAAACGTTTCAATCCACGCTCCCCGCGTGGGGAGCGACGGCGGGGCACTTAAGCTATTGTCCCCTTGTCTCTTAAGATGGCATAAACGCGGATCGCGGGCTACTGGCTCTCTTAGCTGAGCCCCAAGAGAGTTGGCAGATATTCGACTGACTGATTTTTCTTTGACATAGACTGTGGCGCGAAACTCTCGACGATTGCACGATCGCTTAGGGTCCGCGCAAATCAGGGAACGCTCAAAAACGGGGGGATTGATAACACCTATGCGATTTCGGAGCGCGGTAGCGAAACCGAGGGCGCTGGGTCCTCCGGTTACACAATCAATGGCCCTTCGGGATCGTAGGCTGGCTTTGTGCCGATGTGCTCTACTCGTCCTTTCCAATTATTACCTAGGAAATAGAAACGCAAACTGTCTTCTTCGGGATCGGCTTCCTCCAGCAGAGACGCGCGAAAGGATACCCACTGGGCAGCATCCACAACACACTCGAACACGGAGTTCTGTACCCGCTGGCCATGGTTCAGGCAGAGACGGGCAACACGGCGTAAGCGGCGCTTCCCAGACTCCGTTCGAGTGCTCACGTCATAGCTGACCAACACAAGCATCGCTTTGCCCTCCGTCCATCAACGTCATCGCCATAGAAATGCGGGGTAAGCATCGAGTCCACCGCGGAGGTGACGCGCAAGTAGCAGCGCCTGTGCATAAGGCACCAGACCCAGCGCAATCCGCTCTTCCAGAAACGGATGAACAATCTCCTCCTGCTTGCGCATCTGCCAGGCGGCAATGACTGTCTTGCGCGTAGACTCCTGAAGCAGGATTCCGCCGCCATCCTGCTCGATGAATCCGTCACTCTGGAGCTGTCGGCGATTGATGAGGGTCAGCGCTAGGCGGTCTGCCAGCGGGCTGCGAAGCTCCTCCATCAAGTCCAGCGCAAGGCTCGGACGTCCGGGGCGGTCTGTATGCAGGAAACCCACTGCCGGATCCAGCCCAACACTCTCCAGCGCTGATTCCACGTCATGCCGCAGGAGTGCGTAAATAAAGGAAAGCAGAGCGTTCACGCGATCCTTGGGCGGCCGACGCGATCGTCCCTGAAACTGGAAACTCTCACGTCCCTGGACGATCATGTCGTCAAATGCCGAAAAATAAGTCTGTCCACCACCTCCCTCGTGGCCGCGAGCTTCGTCGATTGAAGCGGCACGCATGGCTTCAAGACCAACCCATGACAACTTCTCTGCAGCTTCTGTTAGCGGCCATCAGGAAGCGTAGAAAAATGACCAGCGGCCGACCTGGGTTTCAGGATTTGCTGTAGCTTGAGGCGGAGGTAATCGAGGTAGTTTTCCGGCGAGGGGTTTTCGGTCAGCTCCTCGATGATGGGCAGGAAGTAGGCCAGCGATCGGATGGGCGACAACGGCGGCGCCTCCTGGGGGCGTATGAGGCGGCGTAGAGAGCCGAGCAGCAGAGCCGATTCGATGGTTTTCAACGGTACAC
>CAZWSD010000124.1:0-8472 GCA_964636535.1 uncultured Acidobacterium sp.
GCTCTTGCCGGGATGCCGCCGCGCAAAATCCGGATCCTTCGCCGACGGAAACGACAAATACGCCACCGGCAGCGCGGCATCCACATCCCCGGCAAATCGCGCCACATTCCCGTCATGGTCCAGCGACGGAAACACCCACAGATTCGCCGGATCCATCCCCAACTCCGCATCGCTGCCATTCAGTCCCACGTACAAGCTCACATGCGCGGCAGAAGGCCCAATCGCCGCCAGCTTCTTCCGTAGCTTCTGAGTCGAGCTCAACTCCCGCGGCAGCAGCCGCTCAAATGTTGTCGCCGCACCCGCATCGCTGAAAATCATCGGCGCGCGAAACTCCCGCCCATCCACCATCTTCACGCCTATTGCCCTGCGCCCGCGCAGCATAATCTGTTCCACCTCGGCCGCTACCACTACCTTGCCGCCCGCGCCTTCGATAATCGGCGCCATCGCCTCCGCAATCACACCCGCGCCGCCCACCGGATACGCCGCCCCGCGCAGATAATGCCCAAAAATCGTCGCCTGGATCCCAAAGCTGCTCTCTCTCGGCGGAAGCCCATAATCCCCCCATTGCGCCGTCAACACTCCCGCCAGCTCCGGGCTCGCCTTCAGCTTCTTCATCACCCGCGCTGTCGTCTGCTTCGCAAATCGCAAATACGAACGCCGTAGCAAGCCGCCCAGCACCGGCTTCCACGCCACCGGCAGCGCCTTCTCCGCAAAAAAGTACAAACTCAGCTGATTCGCGCCCTTTACCCACTCCAGGTACTTGTCAATCGCTTTCACCTCACCCGGAAACCACTCCACCAGCTGCTGCCGCATCCGAATCGGACCCGCCGCATAATCAAACCGTCGCGCATCGCCATCCGGCCCTTTGCCATCCTCCACACACACACGGTCATAAACATCCGGCATGGCGTGCCACTTCACCGCGCCACCCGTCACATGATCAAAAGCCTTTCTCACCGCCTCGCCAGGCCGCATCTGCCCGATGTAATGCAGCCCCACGTCCCACTCAAATCCAGGCCGATGAAAAGTGTGCGTAAATCCGCCCGCAGTGTAATGTCGCTCCAGCACCAGCACCCGCTTGCCCGCATGCTTCGCCAGCATCACCGCCGTCGTCAGCCCACCCATTCCCGAGCCCACCACGATGGCATCCCAATCATCCTCCAATTGCGCTGTCTTGTAGGGAATCCCGGTCGCCATCGCGTCTTTCTCCTTCCAGATATGGATCGCTCTCCGCTGATCCGCTGCCTTTACTCATGCTATGGCATTTCCTCACCCGGTCCGGAATCCCCTTTCGCACCCGCATCAATGGTAGTGATACAGCTTCAACATCCGAATCACGAACTCATTCGAAGGCAACTGCAGCCAGCGCCCCTGGTTATCGTCGTCGCCGTTCAGCTCCCTCCCTCGCGTCCACTTCCCGTCCACGAACTTCCCCGCCCATATCGAATCAATACCCGCCTCCGCGCCCCGCCTTTCCGCCCCCGCAAACCTCAGATACATCCCTTCTCCCGCCACCAGAAACCTGTTCGCTCCCATCTCCATCACCACCGCCCCATGCGCGCCCGCCAGCGTTTTTCCCCCACCCGGCATCCTCCCCGTGTAAGACTGCTGCGTAAACTCCACCGTAAATCGGTACCCACCCAGCTCAAACCTCTGTGGCGCAACATCATCCTTCCCATCCATCCTCACCGGCGTCCGGATCCCCACCATCTCGCCCGTCCCCTGCTTCTGCAAAATCAACGGCGTAATCGCACCGATCGCCTCGTACGCATCGCCCAGCACCTTCCGCTCCTTCGCCGGCAAAAACTCCGGCGCATACACCGAATACCCCATCGCATTCAGCTCCCCATACGCATACAGCGCATTCGCGCCCAGGTTCGCCGCGCTCGCCCGTCCGCTCTCCGGCACAAACAACGGATTTCCCGGCCGCGCATACGCATCGGCCCAGTGCTTGAAGTCCGGGAAGTACACATCCGGCGAGAAAAAGTCGATCGCCACTCCTGAAGCCTGCACCGCCGCACGCCACACATCAAATAGCTCCGGCAGAGGCGCACCGTTCGGAAACGACCCCACCGGATTCCCCGGTCCCAGCAGCGCCGCATTCACATACATCGGCAGCGGATACACGGCCTTCCCTGCCGCCGCCACTTCGCCTGTGTACAGCGCCTCCGTCCACGTCGTAAACAAATCCCCTGTGCCCGGTCCCGGTCCAAAAGTCGCCGTCCAGCTCGCACCCGTCTTCGCCCCATGCGACTCCCACGCCTTCTTCAGCCAAGGAGCCAGCGTCGCCTCATGCTCTTTCAAATAGTCCGTTAGCGCCACCGGAACCGGCCCGGCAAACGCCGCATTCGCTTCTGGACTGTAGTCGCGAGGCTGCGGCCCGCCCGCCGACAATATCATTCCCACCTCGTTCTCCACCTGCACCAGAATCACCGTGTGCTCTGTCCCATCCACCTGCCGCAGATGCCGCATCAGCGCCACAAATGCCGCTTTGTCCGCGTCCAGATTGTTCCTGCTCTCTGCCGACAAAATCTCCAGCTTCCGCCCGTCCGACGACTCCGCCCTCGGGAACCGCTTCTGGCTCTCCTTCACCCAATCCGGTGCATAGCAACTCATGCTGTTCTTCCAGGTCCCAAACCACAGCAGCACCAGTTTCATGTGCCGCGCCCGCGCTCCGTCAATCAGCCCATCCACCCTGCTAAAGTCAAAATGCCCTTCCTTCGGCTCCATCAAATCCCAATACACCGGCGCAATCACCGTGTTGAAGTGCATCGCGACCGCCTTCGGCCACACGTTCTTGTCCATGAACTGCAAACTCGACGCCGACGAATTTTCCAACTCCCCGCCCCGCACCAGGAATGGCTTCCCGTTCACCACAATCTGCACTGCCCCATGAAGCTTCGCCAGATGCGGCATCCCCTTCGCCTCCGCCGCCCGCGCCATCGGCGCAAAACCCAGCACCACCATCGCGGCCGTCCCCAATCCCACGCTCACACGCCGAATTTGCATCACCATCTCCTCCAAACCGATCCAAACGCACAACCAGCATCATAGGGCAATTTACCCCAACCAATCTCCTCCGCCGGCATCTACTCGCAACTCTTCCCGTTTCCGCGCATCATCACTACAGGAGCCACTGCCTTGAACGAACCCGAAACCATCCAGCAAATCCTCGACCGTACCCAGACCATCGCCGTCGTCGGCCTCACGGACCACGAAGGCCGCGCCAGCTACGGTGTCTCGCGCTTCATCCAGAATCAGGGTTACCGCATCCTGCCCATCAATCCCAACATCGCTTCCTCGCTCGGTGAGCCGGCCTTCCCCACGCTCGACGCCGCGGCCGCCGCCCATCCCGGCCAGATTCAACTCGTCAATGTCTTCCGACGACCCGAGCACGTCCCTGATATCGTCGATGCCGTCATCCGCCTCAAAATCCCCTACCTCTGGCTTCAGGAAGGCGTCGTCAACGAAGTGGCCGCCTCCAAAGCCGAGGCCGCCGGCGTCAAAGTCGTCATGGACCACTGCCTCTTCAAGGAACGCCTCGCCCACGGCCCCCGAAAACCTTAGCGTTATCGCCTCAATCAGGCCCCTGCACGGTAACCAAATCCTCCCTCGAGAGTCCTAAAATCAAACCTATGCATCCCCGCCACCCAAGCCGGACCCCGCGCCCTGCTGCCGCTCTGCTCTCCCTGCTCATCGCCTGCGGTCTGCTCTTCGCGTCGGCTCCCGCCCGCGCGCAGGATTCCGCCTCCACGCAGCAGCTCACCGTCAGGCTTCTCGTCCCACCGGCGCAGCTCTACCCGGGCCAAACCTTCACCGGCGGGCTCGACTTCCACATCATCCCAGGCTGGCACATCTACTGGGTCAACGCCGGCGACTCCGGCGAACCGCCCGCCGTCCAATGGACCCTCCCAAAAGGCGTCTCCGCAGGTTCACTCCAATATCCGCCGCCCGTCCGCCTGCCCCTCGGACCCCTCATGGACTTCGGCTACCAGAACCACGTCGTCCTCCCCATCACCTTCACCGTCGCCAAAGATTTCCATACCAACACCAGCCCGGTCACGCTCATCGCCAACGTCTCATGGCTCGTCTGCCAGAACGTCTGCCTGCCCGGACAGGCCACCCTGCACCTCAAGCGCGCGGCACTCACCGCGCCACCCGCAAATCCCACCGTCGACGCCGCTGCCCAGCAGTCCATCAACGCATTCCTGGCCAAAATGCCACAGCCGCTGCCCCCGGACTCCATCGCCCGATTCCGGCCCACTCCTAAAGGGTTTCAGCTCTCCGTCCGACTCGGTCACAAAGTCACCCACGCCGAATTCTTCCCCCTCGACTTCACCGTCATCGCCAACGCCGCTCCCCAAAAAACCATCCCCACCCGCAATGGCTTCCTCCTTTCGCTCACAAAAGATTCAAGCCTCACCAAACAGCCCCAACACCTCCGCGGCCTCATTGAAATCCCCGGCAGCCCCGCTTACCTCATCAACGCGCCCCTCGGACCGCTCCCCACCAGACCCGCGTCCGGCTTCGATTTCGGAGCCATCCTCGGCGCCATGGGCCTCGCCCTCCTGGGTGGCGCCATTCTCAACCTCATGCCCTGCGTCTTCCCTGTCCTCTTCATCAAGGGACTCGCGCTCGTGCAATCCTCCCAGTATGACCGCCGCAAGATGTGCGCCCACGGCTGGCTCTACACCACCGGCATCGTCCTGTCCTTCTGGATCATCCTCTCCGTCCTGCTCATCCTGCGCGCCGCCGGCCAGCAGCTCGGCTGGGGATTCCAACTCCAATCTCCGGTCGTCGTCGCCATTTTCGCCCTCGTCTTCTTCTTCCTCGGTCTCTCCCTCGCCGGCCAGTTTGAAATTGGCCTCAGCCTCACCAGCGTAGGTGGAGGCCTCGCGCAAAAACAGGGCCTCGCCGGCAGCTTCTTCACTGGCGTCCTCGCCATGGTCGTCGCCACGCCCTGTACCGCACCGTTCATGGGACCCGCCATCGGATATGCCCTCGCGCACTCGGCCTTCACCTCCTTCTGCGTCTTCACCACCCTCGGCATTGGACTCGCACTGCCCTACCTGCTGCTCGTTTACTTCCCCGCATGGGCACACTTGCTCCCACGCCCCGGCGCATGGATGGAGATTCTCAAGCAGGCCTTCTCTATTCCCATCTTCGGCGCTGCCATCTGGCTCACCTGGGTCTATGCCAATGAGGCTGGCTCCGCGGCCCTCCTCGCCCTCCTCGCCGCCTTCCTGCTTCTCGCCATTGCAGGATGGTTCCTCGGTCGCTGGCCCGCCAGAATCGCTTCGACCATCGCCGCCGTCATGGTCATCGCTGCCGCCATCGCCCTGCCCTCGTACGCCGCCAGCGCGCTCCCACCCCCCGCACCATCCACCAGCAACGCGGCCAACCAAACCAACTGGCAGCCCTACAGCCCGGCCCTCCTTCAGCAATACCTCTCACAAGGCAAACCCGTCTTCGTCGACTTCACCGCAGACTGGTGCCTCTCCTGCCAGGTCAATCAGCGCGTCGTCCTCGACCAACCTGACGTCCAGCTCCGCCTCGCCAACAGCGGCGTCAAACTCCTCAAGGCCGACTGGACACGCCACGACAAAACCATCACACAGGCCCTCGCACGCCTTGGCCGAAGCGGAATTCCCACCTACGCCCTCTACTCCGGAAAACCAGGCAAGCCACCCACGCTTCTACCCGCCGTTCTCACCCCCACCATCATCTTCCATGCGCTGGACTCCCTCCATGCCAACCCCCACTCGTCCAGCTCGGCTCACTCTTCCGCTTCCGCGGCAAACTCCATCCTCGCGCCACATCCCTGACCGCCCGTGCAGCCCAATGCCCCCACGAGACACTCCATTTCACCGCAGCACATCGCCCCATTCCTTCGTCTAATCCTGTAATGCCTGCTCGCGCCGCCTTCTTCACCCTCATCGCTTTGCTCGCCGCTCTCGCGCCCTCCACGGCGCGCGCGGCCAGCCGGCCCAACGCCTCGCTCACCCCGCACCAGATCGTCCGCAAAGCCGTCGCCCTGCAGATCGCCAACAACAACAGCATGCCGGCCATGAGCTTCACCTACACCAAAACCACACCCCATGGCGTGTTCGTAAAGGATGTCATTCAGACCTCCGGAGGCGAAGTCTCCCGCCTTGTCTCCATCAACGGCAAGCCCCTCAGCCCGGCCCGCAACGCTCAGCAACAGCAGCGCATCACCGCCCTGCTCTCACATCCCTCCGACCAGGCACGCCACCGCCGCCATCAGATCGAAAATCAGAACCGCGTCAATCGCCTCATTCAGCAGTTCCCTGACGCCTTACTCTTCACACCTGCAGGAACAGCACCAGGCCCATACGGCCCCATGCTCCACTTCACCTTTGTACCCAACCCCAGCTACTCCCCACCAGATATCCAATCCAGCATCCTGACCGCCATCGCCGGCGACCTCTGGATCGATCAGTCCACCTTCCACTTCGTCAAGTTCCACGCCCACCTCATTCACAGCGTCCATGTCGGCTGGGGAATCGTCGCCACCTTCCAGAAAGGCGGCACCGTCTCGCTCCGGAACCAGGACATCGGGCGCGATAACTGGCCCATCACGCATATGAAGCTCGAAGTCGATGGCTCAGCCCTCATCTTCAAGACCATCCACATCCACATCACTGAGGATGAGTCCAACTTCCGCTTCCTCCCGCCCACCACCACCTGGCGGCAGGCCGTCACCATGCTCACCACCGGACAGTTCTCGCCCTCAGGCCCAAAATAGAACCAGAAAAGCTACAAATCCCACCCAGCACTCACGCCCCCGCCCTGGAACAATGAAGGCCCATCTGTCCGCGCTCTTCGCGCAATACGACGGGCCTTCCCGATCGGAGCAAAACCTACTTCTCACCCCAGAAGCCGGGAGACGCCGTCACCCATGACTCCGGCACGTAACTCAGCTCCGGTGAAAAGGCATACAGGTTGCTAGTCTCGCTCTTGATAGCCTTTTTCGCCACTGCATTCATCAGGGCCCGCCCAGGATCGCCCAGCGCCGCGCGCACGTTCTTCTCGTTCCCGATCATCGTGTCTATTTCTGACAATGACGGCATCGCCGTCAGCACGACGAAAGTGTTGCCGCTGCCCTCTCCGTACATTTTCTCGTACACCGCCCAGTGAGCCTCCGGCATCGAGGCCAGCGCCTTCACCTCCATCTTCGCCAGGCTCTCAAACTCCTTCTCGCTCTTGACATGGAAGATCAGCACCCGCAGGAAACGCATCTCCGCCAGATTTCTGGTTGTATGCAGGCTCAGGCTCTTCCGGAACTGGTAAATGCTCGTGTACACATTCCGGACCATAGCTCCCCTCGACTCATCGGAAGCCTGCATCTCGCTCCGGAGCTTAGCGTTGGCACTCATCTCGTCATGTACCTTCTGCAAATCGCTAAACGAGTCGAAGCCGGTCAGGAAAATCGTCCTCTCACTGCCGGTAATCGGAACCATCCCCAGGGAATACGCCGGATCCTTGGCCTCCCGCCAATTCTCATTGATCGCCTGTTCGGCCTTCGCAAAGGCATGGCTCATCCCCGGCTTCACCCCCACATTCGTCACATACAGGTACTTCGATGGCCCCTGATGCTCCATCTCCTGCTGAGCTCGCGCCAATGGCGCCGCGCTCATCGCAATCCCCACCGCCAATCCCAATGACACTACACAGCCCAAACGAATCTTCATGACTTCCTCCATTTCGCAAAATGTGGAACTGAATTTGATCAGGAATGAAGGATGGGGGGGAGAAAGGGGCCCACATTCAACCAGCGAACAGAATGTACTGCACACCTTTCATTACTGAATTCCAACAATTTAGACCCGCTTGCGATCCATGTCCACTGGCAATTGGAACATCCCCCCAGGCAGCCGTCCCCGGAACCTCATGGACGTGACCATAACCCCGTCACCGGATTTCCATCCGGCCCGATCCGCCGGGTCCACGGGCTGGCCTTCCCGAACCCTCTCCATCAAATCAAAAGGCCGCCTGCAAAGGCGGCCTATCTTTCAATCCCGGCTCCCGCTCGCTTACTGCTCGCGCAGCAGGTTCGGCTCCTCTGACGCCCGCAACCGCACCAGCCGATCCACCGCATACGGCGCACGATGATTGTTCATGTGATAGTGCCGTACCTGCAGCTCGCCCAGCAGTCCAATCGCCAGCATCTGGATACCCGCCACGATCGCCACGGCCGCAATCACAAACAGCGGCCCGTGATCGTCCATCACGTGCTGGCTCCCCGCCAGCTTCAGTCCCAGCAGCAGCATCGAAATCGCACTGCCACCCAATATGCCCAGCGAGCCCAGACCTCCAAAGAAATGCAGCGGCCGCGTCATGTACTTCAGCAGAAAACGAATCGTCATCAGGTCAAAGAAGACCCTGAACGTCCGCCCAATCCCGTAATGCGACTTCCAGCGCTCACGATGCACATTCTTGATCGGAATCTCT
>CAZWSD010000125.1:0-8287 GCA_964636535.1 uncultured Acidobacterium sp.
ATCGTGGCGTTGAACAAGAACACGGGCGAAGTGGAAGCCGTAGGCAAGGACGCCAAGGAGATGCTGGGCCGGACGCCCGGGAACATCGTGGCGATCAAGCCGATGAAGGACGGCGTCATCGCGGACTTCAAGGTAACCGAGAAGATGCTGAATTACTTCATCCAGAAGGCGCACAACCGGAAGATGATGGTGCATCCGCGGATTGTGATCGGTGTGCCGTCAGAGATTACGCAGGTGGAAAAGCGTGCGGTGGAGGACTCGGCGTACCGGGCGAAGGCCAGCGAGGTGTTTCTGGTGGAGCAGGCAATGGTGGCCGCGATAGGCGCGGGATTGCCGATCACCGAGCCGAGCGGGAACATGGTGGTGGATATTGGCGGTGGTACGACGGATATCGCGGTAATTTCGCTTTCGGGCATTGTGTATTCGCGGTCGGTGCGGATGGCCGGGAACCAGATGGACGAAGGCATCATGAATTACCTGAAGCGGAAGTACAATCTGCTGATCGGCGAGCGCACGGCGGAGCAGATCAAGATGGAGATTGGTTCGGCGTATCCGCTGGACAAGCCGCTGACGATGGAGATCAAGGGCCGTAACCTGATCGAGGGCGTTCCGAAGACGATCACGATTGACGACAGCGAGATACGCGAGGCGCTGGGCGAGTGCATATCGACGATCATGAATGCGATTCGGGTAGCGCTGGAGCGCACCCCTCCGGAGCTGAGCGCGGACATCAGCGATCGTGGGATAGTGCTGACGGGGGGCGGTGCGCTGATCAAGAATCTGGACAAGCGGATACGGGAGGAGACCGGGCTGCCGGTTTCGATCGCGGATGACCCGCTGGCCAGCGTTGTGCTGGGGACGGGCAAGATGCTCAGCGACTTCCGTCTGCTGCGGAAGATCAAGATTGACTAAGTGGGCGGGGTGAAAGTTCCGCCTTTCGACACGGTGCCATGGAATCGTTTTTAAGCCGCTACAAGAATCCACTGGTGCTGCTCGCCGTACTCCTTGTCCAAGTCATCGGGTTGGCTGTGCAGGTGCGGCGACCGTCGCCGACGGCGGGGGATGCCCCCGGGGTGCGCGTGATTCAGTACTGGGCGCTGGGGGTGGTGACTCCGCCGGAGCGGCTGGTGCGTTTTATGGGGCATGAGGCGAGCAGTCTGTGGTCCAATTATGTGGATCTGGTGGGCACGAAGCGGAAGAACCGGGAGCTGCTGACAGAGATTGACCGGCTGCGGCTGGAGCAGGCGGGTCTGGCGGAACAGGCGCGGCAGGTGCAGCGGTTGCAGGCGCTGCTGGGGTTTCAGCAGAAATACATATATAAGACGGTAGCGGCGCAGGTGATTGGGGCGTCGGAGTCTGACCAGTCGCGATTGCTGATTCTGAACAAGGGTTCGGCGGAAGGTTTGAAGCGGGATGACGCGGTGATTACGCCGCAGGGGATCGTAGGCAGGTTGCGGGAGGTTTTTCCGCATACGAGCCTGTTGCTGGAGATTTCCGACGAGACGAGCGGGGCGGGGGTGCTGCTGGAAAATGCTCGGCTGCAGGGTGTTTTGCGGGGCAATGCATACGGGCAGACGGAGATCCGGCGCATGTTGCCGGATTCGCGGATCCAGCCGGGGCAGCCGGTGGTGACCAGCGGCGGAGATCAGATTTTTCCAAAGGGGTTGCCGGTGGGGACGGTGGAGAAGATTGAGCCGGACCTTCGGCATCCACCACTGGTGAATGTGCTGATCCATCCGGCGGTGAATCTGGATGCGGTGGAGCAGGTGCTGGTGATTACGAGCACGGGCAGCCAGATGCCGCGGCAGGAGAGGCAGGACGTGGCGCAGAGCGAACTGGACCAGCAGGAGCAGGACGCCGCGGATATCCTTGCGGCGCAACTGCCAAGCGCGATTGACCCGGAGGCTCCGCCGGAGGAGTTGTACACGTCGACGGTGAAGGGGTATACGGTGACGACGCCGCTGCAGCCGTTGCATCCTCTGCAGCCCGCGCACCCGGATCAGTTTACGCCGGGAGCGACGCCGCCAGCCGACATGATGACGCCGGGAGCGCTGAACGGGCCGATTTTACAGGGGACGGAGAACCTGCCACGGCCGAAGCCAGCGGAGAAGGGGAAGGGTTCGGCAGGTGGAAGCCAGCCGGGACAGGCGGCAAGCGTCACCGCTGCAGCCAGTAAGAGCGGGGGCAGTGGTTCGGGAAGGGCAGCGAAGACAGGGTTTCAGGGGAAGGCGAAACCGGTGAACGGACGGAAGCACTTAGCGGCAGGGCCGCAGGGAGGGAAATGAGATGGCCCTGATGGCGTCGACGCGACGGGAAGTGGATGTTCCGAATTTTCCGGTATGGCTGATGGTGGTGGGGCCGTTGGCGGCGCTGGCGCTGCAATCGCTGATTTCGCTGCATTTTCCGAAGTTTGATTATGTGGACTTGCCGCTGCTGGTTGCGATTTATGTGGGGATCACGTGGCGTCATCCGGTTGGGGGCGCGATATTTGGGGCGGCGATTGGAATTCTGCAGGATGCGGTGACGCAGCATCCGCTGGGGGTGTTCGGGATTGGAAAGTCTGTTGTGGGGTATATGGCGGCGTCGATCGGGATACGGATTGATACGGAGAGTTATTTGACGCGGTTGTTGCTTTTGCCCGGGTTCGCGTTGCTGCAGAGCGCGATTGTGTGGGTGCTGGAGCGGCGGCTGATAGAGCAGCCGTACGCGTGGATATGGACGCATGAGCTGCTGCGGGCGGCGGTGACGGCAGTGGCGGGGCTGGTGCTGTTCGCGCTGCTGGACCGGGCGCGGCGTCGAGATTAGGGTCACGGGATGAAGGAGGCGGGTTTACTCTGAGGTAAACGCGGTATAGCGATGGCACTGCTCAAGGATCAAAGGCTTCCGGCCGCAAGGCTGACGATTTCACAGTTCGTGATCGTTGCGATACTGCTGGTGCTGAGTTTTGGCTTGTGGCGGCTGCAGATTGTGGGTGCGCAGAACTACCATGCGCTGGCGGAGGCGAACCGGATCCGGAAGGTGCCGATACTGGCTCCGCGGGGCGAGATCTTCGACCGCGACGGCCGGCTGATTGTGACGAATTACCAGTCGGTTTCCTGTTATCTGGCGCGCGACCAGAAGGGCGACTTGAGGCCGGATCTGCCGCTGATCGCGAAGGGTTTGAACATGACGGTGGAGCAGATCAAGCAGATCATCCATCGCTATCGGTGGACGCCGACGTACGAGCCGATTCCGCTGAAGGAAGACATTACCCCGGACGAGCAGCAGTTTATCGCGGCGCACAGCGATGAGTTGCCGGAGCTGGAGACGGTTCGGGAGTGGCGCCGGCTATATCCGAAGAACGGATTCCTGGCGGCGGCGATTGGGTATGTGGGTCAGGTAAGCCAGAGCATGCTGAATGACCCGCGGTATGCATACTACCAGCCTGGCGACGTGGTGGGGGAGTCGGGCGTGGAGGAGTCCTACGATCCGATACTGCGTGGGGTGGACGGCTACAAGGAAATACTGGTGAACAGCCGCGGGCAGGAGGTGGGGGTGCTGGGTGAAGTTCCGGCCAAGCCTGGTAAGAACCTGCGTCTGACGATTGACCTGGATATCCAGCGGGCGGCGGAAAATGCGATGGGAAACCGCAGTGGGGCGGTGATTGCGATGAATCCGCACACGGGGAGCATTCTTGCGCTGGTGAGCCGTCCGACGTTTGATCCGAATGAGTTTGTGAACGGCATCACGCAGAAGGAGTGGGATGCTCTGGTGACGAATCCGCAGCATCCGCTGATGGACAAGGCGATTCAGGCGACGTCGCCGCCGGGCTCGACGTTCAAGATTATCGAGTCAGTGGCGGGCATGCAGACGGGCATAGCGGAACATCTGAGGGTGGACTGCAAGGGGGGAGCGTATTTTTATGGGCGCTGGTTTGCGTGCGATGCGAATCACGGATGGATCACGCTGAAGAGAGCGATTGCAGCGTCGTGCGATACGTATTTCTACACGCTGGCCAACAAGATGGGGATCGCGACGATTGCCAAGTGGGCGCGCAGGTTCGGAATTGGAGAAAGGACCGGCGTCGATCTGCCGGGCGAGGTTGCCGGACTGATGCCGACTCCGGCATGGCAGATGAGGACGTATCACGAGAAGTGGTACCCGAGCGAGACGGTTTCGATAGGGATCGGGCAGGGGGCGGTGAACGTTACGCCGATCCAGCTGGCGCGGGCGATCGGAGGGATTGCATCCGGAGGGGTGCTGAAGCGTCCGCATATCGTGTACCCGAGCGAGCTGCCGGCCGAATACCGGAGATACATGCGGGAGGAATACCCGGGTTCGGGGAACAAGGTGGTACATTTCTCGAAAGCAGCGTGGCAGATCATCACGGATGGGATGGCGGACGTGACGCAGACGCCGCAGGGCACGGCTCACAGTTCAGAGTTGCAGGGTATCGATTTTGCGGGGAAGACGGGCACGGCGCAGGTGATCAGCCACGATTTTGGGGCCGATAGTGTTTCCAGCGTGATGGCGCAGCGGCCGAATGCGTGGTTTGTGGGCATTGCGCCGCGGCGTAATCCTGACATTATTGTGGTGGTTTTCTGGCAGCATGGCGGATGGGGAATGGACGTGGCTCATATTGCGGCGCAGGTGATTGACGCATACGTGACCAAGCAGCGGCGGTTACAGCACAATCTTCTGGCGGGCCAGCCGGGCATGGCGGCCAAGCAGGGCGCGAAGCAGACGAGCAAGCTGGATGTGGGCGCGATCTGGTCGATTCCGGGTCATCCGAAAGCGCTGGGTGGAAAGCCGTTGTATCCGGATGCGGCGAGGGATTCGAGCGCGGCGGCCTTGTACGCGGGTCATTTTTTTCTGAAGGTTCCTGCAATGTCATGGAAGTAGAGGGAGAAGGGGCGGGTACCCGGCGGGGAATCGAATGGGGCGGGTGATTTTGAGGACCAGGGCGTGGGATGCAGGCGCTGGGATTTTCTGGGATAGAGATTTGATCGAGTGATTCATCGATTTCGTAGAATTCGCGACTTGGACTGGCCGCTGCTGGGCATGGTTCTGCTGATGAGCCTGATCAGCGTGCTGGAGATTTACAGCGCGACGCTGCACACGCAGTTTACCGGCTTCGATGAGAGGCAGGTGCTGTGGATACTGGCGGGGCTGGGCGCGATGCTTTTCATGGCGGTAGTGGACTATCACTGGCTGCTGGACCAAATTCACTGGCTTTACGGGTTTGCGCTGCTGTCTCTGGGCGCGGTGCTGGTGGCGGGCCAGCGGATCATGGGGGCGCGGCGCTGGATCCGGCTGCCGGGGGGGATGCACTTTCAGCCCTCGGAGTGGGTGAAGCTGGTGCTGATCGTGGCGATGGCGCGGTATATTTCCGGTCTTTCCGGGCGTGAAATGACCTGGAAGGACGTAATGAAGGCGATTCTGCTGATTGCGGTGCCGATGGTGCTGGTGCTGAAGCAGCCGGATATGGGGACGGCGCTGACCTACTCGCCGATATTGTTCGCGGGGCTGTTTCTGGGCGGGATAGGGTGGAAAAAGGGGCTGATCCTGGCGCTGGTGAGCGTGAGCCTGGTAACGGGTATCTGGCGGAGCGGAAAGATACTGAAGCCATACCAGAAGGCCCGGTTGACGAGTTTTATCAACCCGAACGCGGACCCGAGGGGGTCGGGGTACCAGATTCTGCAGTCGAAGATTGCGGTGGGCGAGGGGGGGTTTTTTGGGCGGGGCACGACGAAGGGGAGCCAGACGCAGGGGGATTTTCTGCCGATTCCCTATACGGATTTTATTTTTGCGGCATTTGCGGAGGAGCACGGGTTTGTAGGCTGCATCTTCGTGTTGCTGCTATACTTCATGATATTGATGCGTTTGATTCATAACGCTCAGATAGCTCAGGATCTGCCGGGTACACTGCTGGTGATGGGTGTTGTAGCCACACTCACCTTCGAGATAACAGTGAATGTAGGCATGGTTGTTGGGCTAATGCCGGTGACCGGAATTCCGCTTCCGCTGATGAGTTACGGTGGTTCTTCGGTGTTGTTTACGTTCCTGGCTCTCGGCATGGTGATGAACGTGCGCATGAGCCGGTTTGTAAACTGAAGCCGGGCAAAGAGAGAATTGGCAAGGCGGCGTGGACGCCGCAGGAAATAGTTTTAGTTGCAGTTAGAACAAGTTCACAATAACCGGCCAGGTGGAATTACCGGCCGAGCAGGATTCGGGAATGAGCACGCAGCAATGGGTAACGGCCCCGCCGGGCGATCCGGCAAGAGCGGTCACAAAGTTGTTGCGCACGGACGAACCCCCTACGACAGACAGTCACAGCAAGTTGCCGCGCCGACTCGCGGTCTGTGGGCACAGCCCCACTGCGGGACCTGTTCTGGCCTTGGAATGGATGAGTCCCGGGCGAAGCCCGATCTTCTCCGGCCTACCGGTTTGATTCCGCCCGGCTGCCGAAACGAGGCAGAATGGCGAAGGAAATTTGCATATCGAGCACGCCGCATGAGACGCGGCTTGCGATAGTTGAGGATGATCAGCTCTCGGAGATTTACTACGAGCGCGAGAACGAATACACCCTTGCGGGTTCGATTTATAAAGGCCGCGTGACGCGCGTGCTTCCTGGCATGCAGTCGGCATTTGTCGATGTTGGTCTAGAGCGCGACGCTTTCCTTTACGTGACCGATTTTCTGGAAGAACAGGAAGACTCGGCGGATTTCGAGCGAATTCCGGCGGAACGTCCGCAGGCTCGGCAGCGGGCGCTATCGGTGCGTCCGGTGGAGAAAACGGAAGCGGTGACCGTCGAGTCCGCGCCGCTGGCAGAAGACAGCGGGCCGGAAGACGAGGGAGGCACGCGCCGGTGGCGCGGACGGCGTGGACGCCGTCGTAGCGGACGGCTGCGGAGCGGGGCGGAGCAGGGGGAGGGTTCCCCGACAGAACAGGAGGCCGTAGAAGCGGAGCCTGAGTCGAGTTTTGGCTCGAATGAGGAGCCGGGAGCCGTTGAACCGGTCGAGACAGGCCACGTGGCGGATCGCAGGGCGGCGCCGGAGGCGTTCGTGCTTCCGGGCGAGTCGATTTCAAAGTACGGCGGAACGCCGAGGGGTGAGAGCGTGGCAGCTCCGGTGGGGAGCGCGCCGAGGCCGCAGTCGACGGTTCGGCCGACGACGCTGGTGGAAGAGACGACGTTGAACTGGGACGGAGGGTTTGTGCTGCCTGGCGAGTCGCTGTCGCGCCATCGCAGGCGGGTGGAACAGGCGCCAGAAGCGGCCGCCGAGGCTGAGCCGGTGGAAACCCCGGAAGGCGGAGCGGTTGTTGAACCCGATGGATTGGTGGAGGCGCAGCCGGAGGTGGTTGCTGCGGCAGTGGAAGCAGGACCGGCGGCGGAATCGGAGGAAGCGATGGAGGCGGCCCGAGCCGAGATGGTTCCGGAAGAGGAGGAGCAGGAGTTCGAGCCGGAGGAGGGATCGGCTTCCTACCGGGTGGAGCGCGCGGCCCGGAGCGAGTTTCGCGTGAGCACGCCAGGGCCGGAAGAGCCGGTCATCGAGGAGTCCGAGGAGGGATCGTCCGAGGCGAGGGCAGCGCAGGAAGTGGTGGTGGAAGAAGAGCCGCTGGCGGCAGCCGAAATTCCGGAGGTGGTTGAGGAGTCAGAGATTGGCGAAGAGCCTGCGGGCAGCGGGCAGGCGGATATCTTCGGGTATGCGCCGGGTGTGGGTCTTTTCGAGGAAGAGGAGATTGGCGAGGAGGAATATGACTTTGAACATCTGGATGTAGCCGGCATGGATGAGCATGAAGGCGACGAGATGGAAGAGGAGATTCTGGACCAGGGGCTCCAACTTGGTGAGATTGTGCGCGAGCAGCATCTTGACCGGCGGCTGTCCCAGCCGGAGGAGGGCGAAGAGGGCGAAGAAGAGAGCGCCTATGCGGGAGTTGAGGAGGCCGAGGAAGAGGAATTCGGGGGGGAATCGCCGGATTTTGAGGATCATGAGGTCGAGGAGCTGGAAGAAGAAGGCGTGGCGACGGCCGATGCCGCGGTTCCGCAGCGGCGAGAGCGGCGCGGCGAGCGGCGGGGCCGGCGCGACGGAC
Source organism: uncultured Acidobacterium sp. (assembly GCA_964636535.1). Classification (GTDB taxonomy): domain Bacteria; phylum Acidobacteriota; class Terriglobia; order Terriglobales; family Acidobacteriaceae; genus Acidobacterium. Next base: position 8,071 of record CAZWSD010000125.1, read on the forward strand.
GCGATGGGCGGCACGGCGGGCGGAATGGGCGACATGGTGGAAGGCGGCCATCGGCGCAGACGATGAATCTGCCGGCGATCACGGAGCTTCTGAAGCAGGGTCAGGAGATCCTGGTGCAGATTGCCAAGGAGCCGATTGCGAAGAAGGGCGCGCGCATTACGAGTCACATTGCGCTGCCGGGGCGGTTCCTGGTGTTCATGCCGACGGTGAACCATGT
>CAZWSD010000126.1:0-8272 GCA_964636535.1 uncultured Acidobacterium sp.
CCTTGATGTTGCCGGAAACCTGGCTGCTGACCAGCACTTCGACGACCGCGTTCAAATTGCCGGTGGCGGTGACTTTGGCTTGAACCGAGCCGCTTTCCACTGGCGCGGACTCGAATGAAACAGAGTTTTGCGCATGGCTCCGCCAGTATAGTCCGCCGCCGATCAGCCCGATGAGAAGACTGGACACCACCATCCATCGCAGCCATCCAGGCCACTTGCGCTTGACCACCAACGGTGCGGGTGCAGGGGATGTCGGCGATGACAACGGTCCGATAGGTGAAGGAGCCGCGCTCATGGGCAGCTTTCCTCCCACATCTTCATCCTGAAACGTTGTCGGCGTCCCAGATGTGACATCCATCACCATGTAACCTCTATCACCCAGAGTTTCGGCTGCATCCAATTAGGTTGGAGTTTGAATCGGTTTGCACTGGCGGCTGGAGGGCAACATGGCGCCCGAGGTTCCACACTCAGACGAGCAGCCCCCATACGAACTCGACGCGACTCAGATTGTCAGTCGTCTTCGCACCGATCCCGATCGCGGACTCAGCGCCGAGGACGCTGCGGCACGGTTGGCAAAGCTCGGTCCCAACTTGCTTCCGCGGCCGAAGACGCCCCCTGTCTGGCTCAGATTTCTCGCACAGTTTCGTGACGCCCAGATTTACCTGCTGCTCTTCGCAACGGCGGCTTCACTGCTGGTGTGGGCCATGGAACGCGAAGAGGTTCTGCCCCTGGAAGCGATCGCAATCTTTGCCATCGTGGTGTTGAACGCTCTGTTCGGCTTCATGCAGGAGGAGAGCGCGGGTCGTGCCCTCGCAGCTCTGCGTTTGATGACGCCTGATGAAGCTTCTGTGACACGCGATGGAGAAACGCTCCGCATCAATGCGCGGCTTCTGGTTCCGGGCGATCTCCTGGTGGTGGAGGAGGGAGATCGGATTGGAGCGGACGCCAGACTGATCGAAGTCACGGCCTTTTTCACCCAGGAGGCTGCGCTTACTGGCGAAAGCCAGCCCGTTCTGAAGCATACGGATCGAATTTCCCACCGTGCCGAGGTCGCCGACCGCCGCAACATGATCTTCGAAGGGACCATTGTGGCCGCGGGTCACGCCCGGGCAATTGTAACCGCAACAGGGGCGCGCACGGAGTTCGGCCGCATCGGCGCCATGCTCCACGAGACGGAGGAGCAGGCAACACCGCTGCAAAGTGAGTTGCACCGTCTTGGGCAGAGACTTGGCGCGACAGTCATCTTCATCGCCGCTGCTGTAGTTGCCTCCATGCTCCTGCTGCAGGGCGTCCACGATGGCAGGTTGGTGATACGCGCGCTGCTCTTCGGCATCGCGCTCGCAGTGGCGGCAACTCCGGAGGGTCTTGCCGCGGTCGTCACGGTAGTGTTGGCGCTAGGCGTGCGGAGAATGGCGCGCCACGGAGCGATCGTTCGCCACCTGAAAGCCGTGGAGACGCTGGGCGAAGCAACCGTGATTGCGTCGGACAAGACAGGCACCATGACGATGAACATGATGCGCGCGGTCTGCGTGGCCACCGCTTCGGGCACAGCCATTGCCGCAGCCTCAGGCCCAGGCGCTGGATGGGCATCGCCCGGCGGCGGCCCTTTGACGTCTGAGTCAAAACACGAGTTGATAATGACGTTGAGCGCGGCGGCGCTCGCAAACAATGCGTCATTGCGAAAAGATGGCGAGCGCTGGAAAGTTCACGGAGATCCCACTGAGGGAGCGCTGCTTGTGGCGGCGGCTGAAGCGGGCAAGGACCCCGGAACCCTCGCTGCCGCTTGTCCCCGGGTAAGTGAGATTCCTTTCACATCTGAGCGGAAGAGAATGAGCACGCTGCATCGTTGCGACGGAGAAGTCGCAAATTTCTTCGGTGCATCTTGCCTCTTGTTGGTGAAAGGGGCCGCGGATATCTTGCTCGACAGATCCACGCGTGAGACCGTGGGCGGACGCTCGCATGCGCTCACCCCTGAGCGAAAACAGGATTGGTTGCGCATTCAGGAGGAGATGGCGGCGCAGGCGCTACGGACCCTCGGCGTGGCCCTGAAGCCAATGACCTGTGCAACCACGGCGACACCCGACGCTTCAGAGCAGGCGGAGCGGGAGCTGACCTTCCTCGGCATTGTAGGACTCAGCGATCCACCCCGGCCGGAAGTCCGTGAAGCGGTTGCCACGGCGCGAAGTGCCGGCGTCCGGACCATCATGATCACTGGGGATCACGCGACCACCGCACTGGCCGTCGCTCGCGATCTTGACATCCCCATCGGCGCGGATGTGCTCACCGGTAGCCAGATAACCCAAATGACCGATCCAGAGCTGGCCGATGCAGCGCGCCATGTGTCTGTCTTTGCGCGCGTCAATCCCGGGCACAAGCTGCGCCTTGTGCGAGCCCTGCAGAGCAACGGCGAAATTGTCGCCATGACCGGTGACGGCGTGAATGATGCTCCCGCGCTCAAGGCCGCGGATATTGGGATTGCTATGGGAATTACCGGCACGGATGTGGCAAGGGAAGCCTCCGACATGATCCTTGCGGACGACAACTTCGCGACTATCGTCTCCGCCATCAAGGAGGGCAGAGGGATCTTCGACAATATCCGGAAGTTTCTGCGATATCTTCTCGCAACCAATGCCGGTGAGGTGCTGACGCTTTTTCTTGCGGTTGTCTTCACGACCGCCACGCGCGGCCATCATAACGTCCTGACGCTTCCATTACTGGCCGTACAGATCCTGTGGATCAATCTGATCACCGACGGAGCTCCGGCGCTGGCGCTTGGGCTGGAACCTCCATCGCTGGAAGTGATGAAGCGTTCTCCGGCCCGCTCAGGCGCAAGGATCATTGACCGCCCGATGATTGTGGACGTCGGCATCGTCGCAGCAATCATGGCCGCGGGCGCCTTGTACATGTTTTTTGGATCAAGGGGAGACATTGAAATACGCCGGACTTTGACATTTACCACCCTGATCTTCTTCGAGCTCTTCAATGCCTTTGAGGCGCGATCGAGCAGGCGCAGCTCGATTTCAGGCGCATTCCGCAACCCCTGGCTGGGGGCCGCCGCTGCGATGATGATTCTCCTGCAAGTGCTGGTCGTAAATCTTCCCGCAACAGCGCGTGCCTTTGCTGTTACACCGCTTTCAGTATCGATGTGGTTGCGCTGCGCGGTGGTAGCGAGCACTGTGATCTGGGGCATGGAAGCGGTGAAGTGGTTGCGGCGATACTTGTTCGAAAAGAGGATTCCGTGAGCCCTGGTCGAGCGGAACAATAGCGGTAACCGAACTTGCTGGAGCGTGAATGCAATGAAGTTTCCATGGAAGAATGTGGCTTTGTTCCTGCTGACGCTGGGCGTTCTTGCGGCCTGCCTTCTCATGCTGCGGGCATTTATGCCGGCGATTGTAGGCGCTGTTGTTCTTGCAGTCGTAACTCGATCTCCGTTTCGCCGGCTGCGTACCAGCCTTCGGAATGCCACCTCCGCTGCTACGGCGGCTTTGTCGGTTGTCACTGTAGGCATCGTTATTCCAGGCCTCTTCCTTGCCCGCATTTTGGGGCGATACGCGATGGTGATCGGAACGATGATGCGTGACGGCACTTTGGAAAAAGACTTCCAGGGCGTGATGCATCATTACCCGCAGCTGGCCGAGCTCGCACAGCAGGTCTCCGGCGCTACATCCTGGAGCAAAGTATCGGAGAGAGCCGGAACACTGCTGGCAACGCACGCGGTCGCCTTCCTCAGTAACTCCGTCACTGGGATTGTGCAAATCATTATCATGCTGTTTCTGTTGTTCTTCCTTTATCGCGACGGGGAAGCAGCTCTCAGCGCCCTATACTCCCTGCTGCCTATGGAACAAGGAGAAGCGAGGGAGCTCGTTGTCAGGATCGAAGACACGGTCCGAGCAACGTTCCTGGGCCATTTCCTGGTTGCCGCGATTCAGGGCGTTGTGGCGGGCATCTTCTTTGCAATCCTCGGAGTTCAGGAAGCTGCCCTGCTTGGAGTATTGACTGCGATCGTCGCCATCATCCCCTCATTTGGGGCATACATCGTCTGGCTGCCGGTCGCTGTATATCTGGGTCTGAGCGGGCACTGGATCAAGGCGTTCATTCTGGTGGGGGTCGGAACACTGGTCATCAGCACGTTGGATAACGTTCTCTATCCAATGCTGGTAGGCGCGCAATTGCGCCAACATACCGCGGTCATCTTTCTTGCGCTGCTTGGGGGAATATGGCTATTCGGTGTCTCGGGGCTGATTCTTGGTCCAGTCTGTTTCTCCGTGGCGGCCACGCTGCTGCAAATCTGGAATGAACGAAATCACCTCGGCGCGATTCACACCTGAGCCTGCAGCCGCGCGAGGCTCGTTCGCCGCCACAGCCCGCTCAAGTGGCGGCGTGCAATGCCTGCGCCCCAAGAGCTTCCGCAATCGATGAGTGGTGGTCCGATGGCGTCCATTTGGCATGGAAGCCATCGGCGCGCAAGGGTGGCCTCGCCGCAATGTCCGCTGCAATACCGGGCTTGATGCGAAGCTGTGGAAGGTGTCCGGCGTCACATCATGGGGGTGATCAGCGCCCCAGACTGGAAGTAGCAGATGGATAGACGGCGAGAGCTCACAGTGCACTAAAAGCAATCTGTAAATCTGCAATTCCCATAAGGAGCAATCCTATGGCAACAGCACTCGTCAATCAAAAAGCGCAGGGGAAAGGACAACTTTCCATTGCCCGTCCGTCCTCGATCTTTGAAGAGATGGATCAAATGATGCGAAGAATCGAAGAACGGGCGTTCAACCTGTTCGAACAACGTGGCGGCGGAGATGGTTTTGCGCTGAGCGACTGGTTCCGCGCGGAACATGAACTGGTGAAAGCAATGCCGATCCAGGTGGAAGAGACCGAAAACGAAGTGGTTGTGCATGCGGAAGTCCCGGGCTTCGAAGCGAAAGAACTGACGATTAGAGCCGAGTCGGGTTCGCTTTCTGTCTTCGGAAAGGCCGAACAGAAGGCCGAATCAGAGAAAGGCGCGAAGAAGTGCTACAGCGAGATATCGTCCCGTGAGGTTTACAGAGAAATTTCGCTGCCCTCGCGTGTCAATCCAGACAAGGCCACAGCTCACTTGGAGAAAGGCGTTCTCGAGATTCACCTGGCCAAGGCGGCTCCGCCGCGCACCGTGGAAATCAAAGTGGCATAGATGCCCCGGCACCGGAACCGGCCTCGCGGCCGGTCCCGGTGCTGTCTTGTCCCGAAGAGGCCGCGCGTCTTGCCTTCGGCCGAAGCGACCTGTTTGATACCGGCGGCACCGTGATCAGAAACCTCCAATGCAGGTCCCGAGTGCTCATCGCACTGGCAATCGCCCTTGCGTTCCCGCTGCCTGCTGTGACGCAAACCGCCGGACAGGTGGTCTTGCGGCAGTTGGCTGCAGAAGCCCAGGGCGAACTGGGGCCGCTCCCGCAATTCAAGGGACAGGTTGCCGCCTTTTACGCTGCGATGGGAAATGAGCAGGCGTGGTTCCACGACGGAAAGCTGACCCGGCAAGGGTCGGCTCTGGTCGGCCTCTTTGAACATGCCGGGCAAAAGGGGCTGCGCCCAAACGACTATGGCAACTGGGCACTGCTGTCGGCGCAATACTCCGTGGCCGAGACTGAGCGGCGACGTCTGGGTGTGGATGTGGCGCTGACCGCTGCCACCATGCGCTATGTCTCTGACCTGCACTTTGGAAGAGTAGCGCCCGCGCGAATGGGCTTTGCGCTCGGCGCGCGCGAGAAAAATTTCGGACTCGCGGAGTTTCTCGCCACAAAGGTCGTACATGCGGAGAATGTTGGAAAGGCAATCGCCTCCGTGGAACCTCCTTTCGCTGGCTATTGGCGCACACTCGCTGCACTGGGCCGGCTCGAAGACTTGGAAGCACAGACGAAATACAAGGCCCTGCCAGTGGTGAAGAAGAGTGTTCATCCGGGTGAGAGGTACGCCGGTTTGCCCCAGATCGCTGCCCGGCTGCGGCGTATTGGAGATTTGGCCTCGAACGCGACACCGTTCGCGGATGACACGTTGTACCGGGGAACCGTGGTACAAGCTGTCAAGATCTTTCAGGAACGCCATGGCCTGGCGGCGGATGGCATTCTCGGCCGGGCCACCATTGCCGCAATGAACGTTCCGGTGAGCCATCGGATCGAGCAACTTGAAATGGCACTCGAACGCTGGAGGTGGATTCCGCATCACCTGGCGCTGCCGGTGCTTGTTGTGAATCTTCCGGAGTTCCGTCTCTACGTGATTGATCGCAATTACGATTGGCTGATGGTGCAGAAGGTGGTGATAGGAAAGTCCTATCGCTACAAAACGCCCGTACTTATCGCGCAGATGCAGTCCGTGATCTTTCGGCCGTACTGGAACGTACCCTTATCGATCCAGCGCGAGGATCTTGTGCCCAGGATCGCGCGCGACCACGGGTATTTGTCCCGCAACGACTATCAAGTCGTGAATAACGCGAACCGCCCGGTGCCAGTATCGATAAACTCGGAGGTGCTTGCAGAACTGCGAACCGGGGCATTGAAGATTCGCCAGTTGCCGGGCGACAAAAATGCGCTGGGGCTCATCAAGTTTGAGTTTCCGAATCGCTACGACGTTTACCTGCACGGGACGCCGGCCCAGGCGCTGTTCTCGCGCACGCGGCGCGACTTCAGCCATGGATGCATCCGCCTGGGGCACCCGGCCGCCCTGGCACAGTGGGTGCTGCGCGATCTACCGGGATGGACGCCGGAGAAGATTCAGGCGGCGATGCACGGCACCGAAACACAAACGGTAAATCTGCCCAGGCCGCTAGCGGTAATGATCTTTTACAGCACCGCCGTGGTTACCCGTAACGGCGTTATCCGTTTTCTACCTGATATTTACCGCTACGATGCAAAGCTTAAAACCGCACTCGCCCGGCGGCGTGCTGCGATCACCGCCGAGCAAATGTAAATGAGCCTTACGAGCCTTGCGGCGGATACTCCCACTCTCGGACCCGGCCAACATCGACATGCACGAACCGGTGCTCGGGATAGTAGCCCACGCCTCCATAGTGCAGTCGCAGCGCGGCGTTGCGCAGGGCAAGCGTAGAGACGCCGGGAATGCGAATGTCGATGGCGTCTCCCAGAACGTGCATACTATGCTTGGCAACGCCGCCGGTGGTGTCGTGCAGAAACGCGTTCGTCCGCGGCGAGCGGTATCCGCAGACGATGTCGATCGTTCCTCCAGGGTGGCCGACGGCCTGGTCGAGATGATAGAGCAGATCGAAAAGACGCGGGTTCATATCGTGATCCTTATGAACGCGCCAGTCCCCAAGAAAACGATCCAGTCGCGCTTCGGCGGAAGGCAGGTAATGGTCGCCCTTACGGTAGACGATGTTGAGGCTCCGGCCCGTGTGCAGGTTGTAGAGGGAGAGACGGAAACTTTTGGCAGAAGAAGACTGCGCTACGGCTGGGAAAATCGCGAGGAGCGGGAGGAGTACAGCGAAACAGCCGCAGCGGACCCGATGGGCAAATCGCTTGCGACGCATGGGTCGAGTTTACTATGACCCGGCCCATGTCACCAAGCAATGTTCCTCCGGCATGCTCGATGCCGATGTGGGTTACATGCCCATGTAAGTCGCATGAACGTAAACGCCGGTTTGGACATTCAGTACCAGGTACCATCCTGGATGGTCCGGATCAAGGTAGATCAGGAACTGATCACCGCAATCCCAGCACCAATCCGAACAATATGGCCAATCCCAGTAGGCAATCTGGAAGTAGTAGCCGCTCGACAGCCAGAACCAATAGTTCGCCCGGTTAAAGCGGACGATCCGGTGGTAGTAGCCTGGACCGTAACGATAGAAATGGCCGCGGGCGAAGGGCTGGCGCAGACGGAAGCGCGCGTCGTTCGGGGCTGACCTGCCGTACCAGACGCCGTTGCGATACATCGGTCTGCGATCGATGCGGCCATCGGGCGAGCGATAGTAGCGCGGTTGAAAATTCCTTGACCTCTCGCGGGGCGGCGCGTTGGGAGCTATGAACCGCTCCCGGGGTTGCTGGCGCATACGCTCTTGCGACTGCTGCCGCTGCTGCTGTTGTATCTGGGGCCGGATGTGCGACTGTGGCTGCTGTTGCGTGCGCTGCTGTTGCTGCACCCTCGGTTGCGTTTGCTGCTGCGTGCGTTGCTGTTGCTGTACCCGGGGTCGTGTTTGCTGTTGCGTGCGTTGCTGTTGCTGCACCCTGGGTTGTGTTTGCTGTTGCGTGCGTTGCTGTTGCTGCACCCTGGGTTGTGTTTGCTGTTG
>CAZWSD010000127.1:0-6073 GCA_964636535.1 uncultured Acidobacterium sp.
TTCTGAATTATGGAGGCAGGCAATGAATAGTGGCAGGCTGTCGACTTTTCCCCTCGTCTTACTGGTGCTTACCCTTGGCGCGTGTCTTTCCGCGTGGGGTCAGGCAACCACATCCCTGCACGGCACCGTGACCGACCCGTCGGGGGCGGCGATTCCCGGTGCCAAGGTCACCCTAAACCAACCGGCTACCGGCATAAGCCGCAGCACGGTCACGAACTCGACCGGCGCGTACAGTTTCCCCGCCGTGACTCCCGGCACCTACAATCTGACAGTCATAGCCCAGGGTTTTCAGACCTATTTGCAAAGCGGTGTGGAGCTGATGGTGAGTCTGCCCGCAACCAACGACATAACGATGAAAGTCGGCTCTGTGTCGCAGACGGTTGAGGTGAGCGGGCATGCGCCGCTGCTGAATACAACCGATGCCACCATTGGCAACACCATGGGGAGCCGGTCGATTGAGAACCTTCCCATGCGCGCGGAGAACATGCCGCTGCTGCTGAGCTTCCAGCCGGGCGTCGTCTATAACGGTCAGTCCGCGCTCGAGAGCAATTACGATACGCGCGCCGGTTCGGTCAACGGCGAGCGCAGCGACCAGAACAACATCACGCTCGACGGCGTGAGCAACAACTTTACATTCGAGGGGTATGCGTTCAACGGCGTGCTGCCCACAACGCCTTTTTCCACGCAGGAGTTCCGCGTGACCACCTCCAATTACGGGGCCACCCAGGGATTCTCGTCGGGCGCGCAGATCACGATGGTGACCAAGAGCGGCACCAACGACTTCCATGGCAATTTCTACGAGTTCAACCGCAACACCCTCGGGGAAGCCAACGACTGGTTTCTGAAACAGTCCCAAATAGAAAACGGGCAGCCGAATCGCCCCACGAAGCTGGTACGCAATGTGTTTGGCGCTGATGTGGGCGGCCCCTTGGTCCGCAACAAGGCTTTTTTCTTCTTCAACTATGAAGGCCATCGAGTATCGCAGGGAGCCAGCACTCTGGACATCATTCCGAGCATGACCCTGCGCGATGGAATCATCCAGTACCAATGTACGGCTGCCAGCAATTGCCAAGGCGGAAGTGTGACTGGGTTGAGCGGCAAGAGCTATCCGGTAGCATCAGGCTACTATGCGCTCGATGCACAGCAGCTGGCGCACATGGATCCACTGGGCATCGGACCGAGCCAGGTAGCCCTCAAGTATTTTGATACCTATCCCAGCCCGAATACCGCGAATGTTCTGGATGCCCCGAACTATGCCGGCTATCGGTTTGCCTCGCCGATCACCGCCAACGACAACTGGTATATCGGCCGCGTTGATTACGTACTTAACAGCAAGAACTCTCTGTTCGTGCGCGGAACCGCGGTTCACGACCGTGATGTAAGCGCAGGTCCGTTCCTTCCCGGGGAGCAGCCCCAGTCGCAAACCGTGGACTTCAGCAAAGGGATTGCTGTTGGACTGACGACGACCTTCACGCCAAACCTGGTGAATGATCTGCGTTATGGGCTCACGAAGGAAAGCATCGGCGACGACGGCAATTCCAACCAGCCGTGGATAGTCATGCGTGATCTGAACCAGGGTTTCACCCGGACAGCTGCTTCGACAACGCCGGTGAACAACATTGTAGACACGATCGACTGGCAGCACGGCGCGCATAAGTTCCAGTTCGGTGCCAATATCCTGTTCATCCACCGCCGTGACTACACCAATGCAAATTCCTTCAGCGACGCGTTGACGAACGCAGACTGGATTGCCGGCGGCGGTTTCGCCGGCAAGGGGAATGCGCTGGATCCGGCGACCTGGGGCTATCCGGCAGTGGGTTCCGCCCATGCCTATGACTTTCCCCTGGCGGCCATGATGGGCCTGGCCAGCGAAGTGGATGCTCAGTTTAACTACAAGGTCACCAGCCAGACCAGTGCGACGCCGCTCGCCCAGGGAGCGAACGTCGTGCGGAACTGGGCGACGAGCACCTACAACCTGTATTTCGCCGACACCTGGCAGGCTTTGCCCACCCTGTCGATTACCTATGGCCTGAATTATCAGTTGATGACTCCGATTACGGAGACGAACGGACAGCAGGTGGAACCCAACATCAACATGGGCCAGTGGTATCAACAGCGTGTACGCGAGGGACAGATGGGCATTCCCTCCAACAAGGATGCCCTCATTCGATTTGCGCCTGCCGGCTCATACTGGGGCAAGCCCGGCATGTACGCGGTCCAGAACAAGAACTTTGCTCCCCGTGTCGGTTTTGCCTGGACACCTCGGCCGGACGGAGGATGGCTGAAGAGCCTGACCGGCGACGGCCTGACCTCCGTGCGTGGCGGGTTCGGCATGTATTACGACAACTTTGGCCCCGCACTCGCCATGACTTATGACGCCGGCGGTTCGTTCGGTTTGACGAGTACGCTGGAAAGCCCATTCGGCATCAACCTGGCTGATGTACCGCGCATTACGAGCATGCACACCATTCCGACAACGGATAACAGTGGCAATCCCATGGTGGGTGCTGCGCCAGCTTCAACTTTCCCTGTGACGTATCCGGTCGGCGCCGAAGCGATTGGAACCGGGATCGATCAGTCGCTGCAGACTCCTTATTCCTATGCCATGGACCTCTCCATCCAGCGTCAACTGCCTGGGCGGATCGTGTTCAGCGTGTCCTACGTAGGGCATCTGGGGCGCAAAGGGCTGGCGCTGGAGGATATTGCCGCGCCGCTGAACCTGGTGGACCCCAAGACCGGGATCAGTTATTTTGCGGCCGCGACGGCGCTGGCCAAACTGGCCCGGCAGGGCGTAACCGACTCGCAGATTACCGCGCAGATGATTGGCCCAACAGCTTCGTATTGGACCGATATGTTCCAGCAGCAGGCGACCTACGGCGTGTGCTCGGGCGGGTCGACCAGCAGCATACTCGTCTCCGCCTACGATCTATTTGAGGGGCCGGGTTGCGGCAGCAAGTACAACGAAACCTCCGGCCTCTATATCACGGACGTAGCAGGCTATCCTTTTGTCCCTGTCGGTGGAGCGAACAGCTACTTCAACAGCCAATTCTCCTCGCTCTGGGCCTGGAGATCGATATCCAGTTCGAGCTACCATTCCCTGCAGGTGAGCCTGCACAAGCAGTTTTCCAATGGGCTCCTGTTCGGATTCAACTACACCTATTCGCACTCCCTGGACGAGGGGTCGTTTGCTGAACGCGCCGCTCAGTTCCTCACATCGAGCATCATCAATTCCTGGGCTCCGAACCAGATGTACGCCTCCAGCGACTTCGACCTCCGGCACCAGATCAACGGCTACTGGGTGGCGCAGCTGCCCTTCGGCAGGGGAGCAGCGTTCGCCAGTGACGCGCGCGGCGTGCTGAACGGCGCAATCGGTGGCTGGCAACTGGCTGGTACCACGCGCTGGACCTCAGGTTTCCCGTACAGCGTGTTCATGGGCTACGTCTGGCCAACCAACTGGGATGAGATGGGTTGGGCGAACCTCGTGAAGCCGGTTTCCACGGGCACCACGATCTACCATGGGGCTCCGTACGCCTTTACGAGTCCAACCACCGCAGCGAGTTCTTTCGACTACGCATATCCCGGACAGAGCGGTCAGAGAAACAACCTGCGCGGCGAGGGCTATTTCGACACGGATGCCAACCTGTCGAAGACCTTCCATATTCTCCACAAGCAGACGTTCCAGGTCCGCTGGCAGGTCTTCAACGTCTTCAATACTCACCGCTTCGATGTCCAGAGCATTCAAGACGAAGTGGACGCGGGACCTGCCTTCGGCCAGTACACGGGTCTGCTGACACTGCCGCGCGAGATGGAGTTCGGCGGGGTGTACACCTTCTAAGAACAGCTCGGGCGTCAGTACGCGCCCCTGCGCCAAAACCCACGCTACGCCGCTCACTGGAGCGGCGTAGCGTGGCGAAATCGCAACAACTTTTGCCGGCGAGATATCGGGAGGGCAAACCGGCGTAATGACCAGCCCGCGCTGACTGCGGACGGACCACTCGGACCAGAGTTTTACAAGTCCCGGGGAGACCACGCTGCGACGATGGCTCGTGCCAGCTTTGCGATCGTGATCTCCCCTTCGTTTTCGACAGACCAGCTCTGGTCCCGATTGTTCCAGGTGAAGATCGACAAAATCAGCATTCCCTCTTTTGCATCGATGGCCGCGACGTCATTGCGAACGGCATTCAGTTCCCCGGTCTTGTTGGCGATGACCGACTCCGTGTCCGTGTACATGGAGCCGAGATAGCGCGGAATGCCTCCGCGATAGAACTGGTTGCGCAGCATGTGGAGCATGTCTTGGCACAGTTGCCGGTCGTTGGCGCCGGATGCCGTGCCCGCTTCTGCCGGCTCGCAGGTCGCAATCTTCCGCATGAGTGCCGCCATCTCCCGGGGCGTGGTTTTTCCGAGGCCAAAGCGCTTGTGATCCTCCGGCGCCGTGCCTTCCACCGGCCGGAAGACCTTTCGATACAGATACGTGTTCTTGAGGCCAAGCTCCTGGATCCGCTGGTTGATATTGGCGAGCCCGACATGGTCTATCACCAGGTTGGTCGCCGTGTTGTCGCTCATGGCGATCATCATGGTGAGCGCGTCCTTGAGCGTAAGCGTCATCGGTGTGTCGAAGAACAGCAGAACGCCGGAGCGCGGAACCTGGTCGGCTTCGCGCATGACAATGCGATCGTCAAAACGCGCCTTGCGCGCGCGGACTTGTTGCATGGCCTCGTAAAGGATGGCCAGCTTGATGACAGAGGCAGTCTGCACCACTTCATCGGCGTGGAGGCCAACCGTCTGGCCTGTCCTGAGGTTTTCCGCAAAGAGCGCGACGTCTCCGCGATGGTTGGCGGCGATGGCTTTAACGGTCTGTAGCAGAGGTAGAGGATCGGGCATAGCGGCCTCGCAATTTCAGCGTACCGGTTAAACCGCGGAATCGTACAGTATCGTCCCCTTGCTGGGACAGCGAGGGCTATGGAGCGCCGGCCACGGAGGCTTTGTTGCGACGCAGCCACATCCACGCATACATGGGAAGCCCAAGCGCGATGACGACCAGGCCGCCGATGGAATTGTGCAGGTTGCTCTTGAAAAGATAGAGAATCACGAACGCGGCGCAGGCAATAAAGATCGCCGGCAGCCACGGATACGCCGGCACGCGGAAGGGGCGATCGCGGCTGGGCTCGCGGCGCCGGAAGACAAAGACCGTGGTTGCGGTAAGCAGATAGAAGACCCATTCGCCCAGCAGCGCCAGCTCAAACAGCGCCTGGAACCGTCCAACCAGCAGAAGCAGCACGGTGGACATGGCTGCCTGGACTCCAAGCGAGACGGAAGGGCTCTCAAAGCGTGGATGAATGCGCGCCAGGGAGCGAAAGAAGATGCCATCGCGGGCCGCGGCGAAAGGAATGCGCGCGCCGGAAAGAACCGTGCCGTTCAACGACGCCAATATGCTGATGACCATGCCGACCGATACCAGCGCGGCGCCCCACAGGCCCACCGCGAGCACCATGGCATCGGATGCAGGGCGCGGCGAGGCGGCGATGGCGCTGGCGGGCAGTAGGTATTCCACTGCGGCATTGGTGAGCATGTAGAGCACGGCCACCAGGCCGACTCCGAAGATCAGCGCAAATGGAATGCTGTGTTCCGGCTTCTTGATTTCACCGGCAACCATGTTCAGATCGTTCCATCCGTCGTAGGCCCAAAGGGCGGCGATCATGGCGACGGCAAATCCTGCGATGCCGCCCTGCCTGGCCGAGAAGACAGTGGAAAAGTTGCCGAATTGCCCGTGCGGGCTGACGAAACAGAAGAATACGATTCCAAGGATCAGGGCGATCTTCAGAATCGTGAAGATGAGCTGGAAGGCTCCGGCGCGCCGCATCCCAAGGTAGTTGAGGCCCGTGATGAGCCAGGTCAGGGCGATGGCGGCGATCTGCCCCCACTCCATTTGCCAGTGCGGCAGCAGCGGGCGGCTCAGCCAGCTGAAGGCGGCGAAGATTCCCAGGATTTGAACCGCGCCGATGGCGCTGCTGGCGATCGAAGCCGGTTTCGCAACAGAAAACCACGTCCACATATACAGGAACGACGGCAGCTC
>CAZWSD010000127.1:6173-8254 GCA_964636535.1 uncultured Acidobacterium sp.
TGGCCTGGCTGTCGAACGAGGAGGGCCGGCGGAACATCTGGGTTGCCGTGCCGTCCGGCGGCGGCAATGGCTATGTCGCACGGCAGATCACGCACTACACCAAGGACGACGGCCAGGAGATGAAAGATCTGCAGTGGTCTCCGGATGCCGGCTCCATCGTCTATGTCCGTGGCGGCGACCCCGGCGGCCAGTGGGACGTTTCTCCGAATCCCGCTCTACTGCCGCAGGGAACTGAACAGGATGTATGGCTGGTTTCGCTCAGCGGCGGCGCCCCGCGCAAGCTGGGCGAGGGCAGCTCGCCCGCTGTTTCGCCGCAAGGCGATCAGGTGGCGTGGGTGCTCAACGGGCAAATATGGCTTGAAGATCTGGCGGAGCCGAATGCCAAGCCAGTACAACTGCTGCACACCCTCGGTGAAAGCGAATCGCTCCGCTGGTCGCCGGACGGCACAAAGCTGGCCTTTGTGAGTGACCGCGATAGCCACAGCTTCATCGGAGTGTATTCGTTCGCATCCGGGACGCTGCGGTACCTCGATCCCGGAACCGATCACGATCGTTATCCCGTGTGGTCGCCGAATAGCCGCGCGATCGCCTTTATTCGCATCCCCTATTCGAAGGAAGAAGATTTCGATCGCGTGGAGCGCTCGGGGCAGCCATGGTCGATCCTGGTGGCGAGTGCCGAGACGGGCGTGGGCCGCGTGATCTGGACGGCCCATCCGGGGCCCGGCAGCGTCTTTCACGAGATTGTCGGTCACCACCAGATCTTCTGGGGCGCGGGCGATCACCTCGTATTTCCCTGGGAGGGCGATGGCTGGACTCATCTCTATACAATTCCTGCCGACGGAGGGGTGGCCAAGCGGCTGACGCCTGGGAAATTCATCGTGCAGGATGTTTCTCTCAGTCCGGATCGACGCACCATCATCTACTCGTCCAACCAGAACGATTTGGATCGCCGCCACGTCTGGATGGTTTCTGTTGCCGCCGGCAAGCCCGTCGAGCTGACCCAGGGCACAGGCATTGAGACGCATCCGGTGATGGCCGGCAATGACCGGACGATCGCCGTCCTGCGTTCGGATGCGCGCATCCCAATTCGTCCGGCGATCATCGGCGCAGGAGGCCGCCTGCGCGACCTGGCGCCGCAAATGATTCCAGCAAGCTTTCCCGCCGCGAGCATGATCACTCCCCGGCCCGTCATCTTTAGCGCGACAGATGGCCTGCGCATTCACGGCCAGTTGTTCCTTCCGGGCGGCCTTCAAAATTGCACGCGCCACCCGGCGGTCGTCTTTGTGCATGGAGGCCCGCAGCGCCAGATGCTCCTCGGCTGGCACGACATGGATTACTACGCATACGCCTATGCCATGAACCAGTACCTGGCCAGCCAGGGATATGTGGTGTTGTCAGTGAACTACCGCAGCGGTATAGGTTACGGACTCGATTTCCGCGAGCCGTTGCAATATGGCCCGATGGGCGACAGTGAGTTTCGCGATGTGCAAGGCGCGGGCCTTTATTTGCGAAGCCGCTGCGATGTGGCGCCGAACCATATCGGTATCTGGGGCGGAAGCTGGGGCGGCTTTTTGACGGCGTTGGCTCTGGCCCGCGCCTCCAACCTCTTCGCCGCGGGTTCCGACATGTCCGGCGTGCATGACTGGAACGTCGATAATCCGCAGAATTTCGCCATCTCCGATACGGCGGCCAATCGCAATGCGCGGTGGCAGCTGGCATGGAGGTCTTCGCCCCTTGCGTCGGTGAAGACATGGCGTTCGCCCGTTCTGCTCATTCAAGGAGACGACGACCGCGATGTGCCCTTCCTGCAAACGGTGCAATTGGCTGCGGCCCTGCGCCGGCAGCACGTCCCATTCCGGGAACTCGTTTTCCCCGACGAGGGCCACACCTTTCTTCTGCATCGCGACTGGCTTGCGGCGTATGCGGCCACGGCAGAGTTTTTCAGTCAATACCTCAAGCCCGGTTCTGACCATGCCACTGCGCCGAAGCAATAACTGTATTGCCGCAGGGGAAAAAAAGAGCGCCACCAGCGCTTTGCTGGTGGCGTTTTGCATTGGACTAACTGTACTCCAACGACCTAG
>CAZWSD010000128.1:0-8195 GCA_964636535.1 uncultured Acidobacterium sp.
AAGACCGTCAGTTCGGCCTGGTGGTGGACGGCATCAACGACACCCAGGAGATCGTCGTGAAGCCGCTCGGCAAGCAATTGAAGGGGCTGACCGTTTACGCGGGCGCGACCATCATGGGGGACGGCCGGGTGGCGCTGATTCTCGACGTGCTGGGCATAGGCCAGCGTTCCGGGGTGTTAGCCGAATCCCACGAGCAGTCCCGGGGAGCGACCGAACACAGCGCGCGGGCGGAGTGCGAACAGCAGCGGCTGCTGCTGTTCCGGGCCGGATCCTTCGAGCGCCTGGCCATTCCGCTGTCGCTGGTGGCGCGGCTGGAGGAGTTCCCTGTCTCTTCGATTGAACGCGCGGGGGGATGCCAAGTGGTGCAGTACCGGAATCAGATTTTACCGCTGGTTCCCTTGTGGGATGTTCTGGAGCCGGGGCTGCATGATCGCAGGCAGACGGCCGATCCTGCGCAGGTGATCGTCTTCAACAGCGGCGACCACAGCCTGGGCATCGTGGTCGATCAGATTCTGGATGTGGCCGAAGAGGCCGTGACGGTGCGCCAGGCTTCGCATCGCAAGGGCCTGCTGGGCTCGGCGGTGGTGGGCAAGGGAGTCGCGGATTTCCTCGATCTCCATTCCGTGCTGAGCGCGGCCGCGCAGGACTGGTTCCAGGGCAAGAGCGGTGGGACCAACGGCAAGGTTGTGCTGGTGGTGGAAGCCTCGGCGTTTTCCCGCGGCCTCGTCCGCAGCGGCCTGGATATGACGGGCTACCGGGTCCTGGAGGCGGCCGGCCTGGACCAGGCGATCCGGGTGCTGGAGCAGCATGCGGTGGACGTAGTCCTGGCCTCGCTCGATCTACGGTCCGAAGCCGGTGTGACTCTGCGGGAGGCGATGCGGCGCCGGCCGGAGTGGGAGCGGATCCCGGTGCTGGGCTTGGGCGAGACGGCGGAGCAGGCGCAGGGCGGAGAGGAAATCGGGTGCAAGGAGTGTCAAGGCAAATTCGACCGGGAAGCCATTCTGGAATCCCTGTCGCGACTGGTCTCGGCGAGGAGTTCCGCGGCGCCGGCGCCGATGTGCGTTGGAGAGAAAGGATAATCGATGGCGACCGATGCAGCAAAGATGAAATCCGATGGGGTGGAGGCGAGCACACAGTTTTCCACGTTTTACGTGAACGATCTGTTTTTTGGAGTGGATGTGCTCTGCGTGCAGGAGGTTCTGCGCTTTCAGCAGATGACCGGCGTGCCCCAGGCGCCGGAGGTCATCGAGGGGTTGATCAACCTGCGGGGGCAGATCGTCACGGCCATTGACATGCGGCGGCGGCTGCGGCTGCCGCCGCGCGGCGGCGAGCTGATGCCGATGAACATGGTGGTCCGCACCGAGGACGGGGCGGTAAGCCTGCTGGTGGATGAAATCGGCGACGTGCTGGATGTGGACACGGCGAGCTTCGAGCGGCCGCCGGAGAACCTGGATCCGGCGGCGCGGGAGCTGATCCGCGGCGTCTTCAAGCTCAAGGACCGGCTTCTGCTGGTGCTCGATGCGGAGCGGACGGTGGATCTTGCCGTGGGGAGGGCCGCCTAGTGGGGCGCGAAGAAACAAGATGCGCAGCCGGGACGCGCACGCAACTCTCGCGCCGGCGCGCGGGGAGGTGCTGAATGGCCTTCACCTTTTTCTTTCGCGACCAGCATGTGCTGGAGCGGGTGGTGGACCGGATTCTCCCCGCGATGGCGGGGCGCAACCCCCCCCGGGTGTGGGATGCGGGCGCGGCCATGGGGCAGGAGCCATACACGCTGGCGATCCTTTTTGCCGAGCGCATGGGGCGCTTTGCCTTCGAGAATCTGCGCATTGACGCCACCGACGTGGAGAGTACGGGAGCCTTTGCCCGGATCGTCGCCGAGGGGGCCTACCGCAGGGAAGAGTTATCGCGGCTGCCGGAGGGCATGCTGGAAAAGTATTTTGAGCCGGACGGCAGGCCGGGGTATCTCCGGGTGACGGAGAGGATACGCAGGCGGGTGGTGTTCCAGCGTCACGATCTGCTGTCGCTCGAAGAGATCGGGCAGGGCTACGCGCTGGTGGTGTGCAAGAACGTGCTGCTTCATTTCGCTGCCCGGGAGCGGGTGGAAGTGCTGAGGATGTTTCACCGGGCGCTGGGGCCGGGCGGCCTGCTGGCCACCGAGCAGACCCAGGAGATGCCCCCGGAACTGGCGGTGTTCTTCCGGCGGGCGGCTCCGGACGGGCCGCTGTTTGAGAAGGTCGAGATGCCGGCAGCGGGGTGGGAGGCGAGGAACGGTTTCGCGCCGGCGACGGCGAAGTAAAAGCAACGGGAAGACAAGGAGAAAGACCATGGCAAAGCAAGCGATCAACGGCAGGAGTGTTGGCGCGGACGGCAATTCGCTGAACGGCGCCGCCGTTCTGGATTATCAGCGGTATGAGGGAATCCCAGCCAAGACGGGAAACGGGAGCCGGCGGGGCGGTGGCGCCCGTGCGGCCGCTGACCGCGGGGAATCCGAACCGGTGGACATGGCGATCGACCAGAAGCAGTTTGCCGATTACGCCGGGCAGGTTGCCGCCATTCGCAGGTCGCTGGCGGTCATCGAGTTCGGCATGGACGGGACGGTTCTGGACGCCAACGACAATTTTCTGAAGGCCGTGGGTTACCGGCTGGAGGAGATCAAGGGCCGGCACCACAGCATGTTTGTGGAGGAAGCCTACCGGCAGAGCGCCGAGTACAAGGAATTCTGGGCCGGGCTGAACCGGGGCGAGTTCCAGGCCGCCGAGTACAAGCGGATCGGCAAGGGCGGCAGGGAGGTCTGGATTCAGGCCTCTTATAACCCGATTCTGGACAGGAACGGCCAGCCGTTCAAGGTGGTGAAATACTCCACCGATGTGACCGAGCAGAAAGAGGCGCTGAACGCGATGATCGCCGACACCACGATGCTGGTGCGGGCGGCGGTGGAAGGCAAGCTGGCCACGCGCGCCGACGCCGGCCGGCACCAGGGCGAGTACCGCCGGATTGTCGAGGGGGTGAACCAGACGCTGGACGCGGTGATAGGCCCGCTGAACGTGTCGGCCGAGTACGTGGACCGGATCTCGAAGGGGGATATTCCGCCGAAGATCACCGACCATTACAACGGCGACTTTAACGAGATCAAGAACAATCTGAATACCTGCATCGACAGCATCAACGCGCTGATTACCGAGACCGGCACGCTGATCAAGGCATCGGCGGATGGCAAACTGGACGCGCGCGCCGACGCCTCCAAGCACCAGGGCGCCTACGCGGGCATCGTAAACGGCGTCAACGAAATGCTGGATGCGATTCTGTTGCCGATCGGGGAAGGGAACCGTGTTCTGAGCCTGATTCGCGGCGGCAATCTGCGCGAAAGGGTGGAGATTAGCTGCAAGGGCGACCACGAGAAGATGAAGAACGCGATCAACGGCGTCCATGGGTGGCTGACCGATCTGGTGGCCTACGTCACCAAGATCGCCAACGGCGATATGGGGGCCGCGATGGAGAAGGCTTCCGATCAGGATCAGATTCATGAGTGGCTGATTCTTCTGAAGACGAACATCAACGCGCTGATTGCCGACACCGACTCGCTGGTGAAGGCGGCCGCGGACGGAAAACTGGGCACGCGCGCCGATGCCGGCAAACACCTGGGCGACTACCGCAAGATCGTGGAGGGCATCAACCGGACGTTTGAGATGGTGGTGGAGCCGTTGAAGGTGACGGCGCAGAACGCGACGGCGCTGGCCTCCTCCAGTGAGGAGCTGACGGCGGTGAGCCAGCAGATGGCGGGCAATGCCGAGGAGACGGCGACCCAGGCCAACGTGGTTTCGGCGGCCTCGGAGCAGATTTCGCGCAACGTGGCGTCGGTTGCCTCGGCCTCGGAGCAGATGCAGGCCTCGATCCGGGAGATTGCCAAGAACGCCAACGAGTCGGCGCGGGTGGCGGGCAACGCGGTGACGGTGGCGCATTCGACCAACCAGACGGTGACCAAGCTGGGCGAGTCGAGCCAGGAGATCGGCAACGTGATCAAGGTGATTACGTCGATTGCGCAGCAGACTAATTTGCTGGCGTTGAACGCGACCATCGAGGCGGCCCGGGCGGGCGAGGCGGGCAAGGGCTTTGCGGTGGTGGCCAACGAGGTGAAGGAACTGGCCAAGCAGACCGCCAAGGCCACCGAGGATATTGGCCGGAAGATCGAGGCCATCCAGGGCGATACGCAGGGGGCGGTGAAGGCGATCGAGGAGATCGGCACGATCATCAACCAGATCAACGATATCTCCAACAGCATCGCGACGGCGGTGGAAGAGCAGACGGTGACGACCAACGAGATTGGCCGCAGCGTGAGCGAGGCAGCCAAGGGGGTCGATGATATCGCCAAGAACATCGGGGGCGTGGCGGTGGCGGCCAAGAACACGACGCAGGGGGCCAATGACACGCAGAAGGCGTCGCGGGAGTTGAGCCAGATGGCGGCGCGCCTGCAGACGGTGGTCTCGAAGTTCACCTTCTGACCGGATGCGCGCTTCCGGACGCGGCCGGGCGGTTGGCAACTCCGCGTCCGGCCGCGTCCCTCAACTCTGGACAGGACGAGGAATAGCGATGGCGAAAGCGCTGGTGGTGGACGATTCGAGAGCCATTCGGATGATACTGGCCAAGGCTTTACGGGAGCTCGGATACGAGGTACGCGAGGCGGAAAACGGCCGCGAGGCACTGGAGATCATCGAGGTGGAGCAGTTCCCGGTGAAGCTGGTTCTGGCCGACTGGAACATGCCGGAGGTGAACGGGTTGGAATTGCTGAAGCAGTTGCGCAAGAATCCCGCGCTGGCTTCGGTGGTGGTGGTGATGGTGACGACGGAGACCGAGCTGGGCCAGATGGCGGCGGCGCTGGAGGCGGGCGCCAACGAGTATGTGATGAAGCCGTTCACCCGGGACATCCTGCTGGAGAAGCTCGAACTGGTGGGGATTCATCCTTGAGGAGCGGGAGATGGCCACGGTGAACAAGCGGTTGCTGCAGGCCGGAGAGCGGATCCGGGTGCTGGTGGTGGATGATTCGGTGGTGATCCGGCGCCTGGTGACCCATGCTCTTGAAGAGGACCCCTTGATTGAGGTGGTGGGGGCGGCGTCGAATGGGGCGATCGGGCTGCAACGGATCCCGCAGTTGAATCCCGACGTTCTCACGCTGGACATCGAGATGCCGCAGATGGATGGTCTGGAGATGCTTGGGCGCCTTCGTCGGGAGTATCCGCATCTGCGCGTGATCATGTTCAGCACGCTGACCGAGCGGGGCGCGGCGGTGACGCTTGAGGCGTTGCGGCTGGGCGCGGATGACTACGTGGCGAAGGCCTCGAACCAGGGGTCTCTGGATCGATCGATGGCGCGGCTGCGGGAGGAATTGATTCCCAAGATCAAGCAGTTTTTCCGCATGCCGGACCCGGGGCCAGGGAGTGCGGCTGGTCGCGGGGAATGGTCGTCTCCGGTGGCGGCGCCGAGGCCGGGTCCGAAGGCGCAGCCCAGGGTGGTTGCGATTGGAGTTTCGACGGGCGGCCCCGCGGCTCTGGGCGCGATCCTGCCGCAGCTGCCGGCCTGGTTTCCGCTTCCCGTGATGGTGGTGCAGCACATGCCGCCGCTGTTCACGCGGCTGCTGGCCGAGCGTCTTGATTCCAGCTGCCGGATGGCGGTGGAGGAAGCCAGCCAGGGGCAGGCGGTGGAGGGGGGCAGGATCCTGATTGCGCCGGGAGACTTTCACATGAAGCTAGGGGGCCAACCGGGGGAAGCCCGTGTTTCTCTGGATCAGTCGCCGCCGCAGAACTCCTGCCGCCCCGCGGTGGATGCGCTGTTTACTTCGATCGGAGAGGTATACGGCGGGGCAGCGATCGCGGTGATTCTGACGGGGATGGGGCAGGACGGGTTGCGCGGCGCGCAGGTTCTGAAGGCGCAGGGAGCGAGCATTCTGGCGCAGGACGAGGCTTCGAGCGTGGTATGGGGGATGCCGGGCGCAGTGGTGAATGCCGGTCTTGCGGACCGCGTGCTGCCGCTGGAACAGGTGGTGCCGGAGATTCTGCGCAGGGCGGGTCGAAGGTAGGGGGAACTGGATGGGTGCGGAATCAATCGCGTCGATACACTGGGAAAACTACAGGTTTCTTCAGGAGCATGTCTATTCCGAGGCAGGGATTGTGCTCGAAGACGACAAGTACTATCTGTTCGAGAGCCGGCTGGCGCCGATCGTGAGGCAGCTTGGGCTGAGTTCGATCAACGACCTCTGTGAGCTGCTGATGGCCAGCCGGGAAGCGGAGGTTGGCCGCCAGGTGGTGGAGGCGATGACGACCAACGAGACATATTTTTTTCGCGATCCGGGGCACTATGATGCGATTCGAACGGTGTTGTTGCCCCGGTTGCGGCAGGAGCGGCAGGAGTTGAGGAGGCTGCGATTCTGGTCGGCGGCCGCATCGACGGGGCAGGAGGCGTACAGTCTGGCGATGGTTCTGCTGGAGGAGAAGCTGGCGGACTGGAATATCCAGATTCTGGGGACTGATTTCTGTTCGAAGGTGCTGGAGCGGGCCCGGGCGGGCAGGTACCAGCAGATTGAAGTGAACCGGGGATTGCCGGCGTCTCTGCTGGTGAAGCACTTCAGCCGGTCGGGGATGGACTGGCAGTTGAGCGAGGCTGTGCGCCGGATGGTGCGCTTCGAGTCGATTGATTTGCGCAAGAGCCTGCGCGTTCTGGGGCCCTTTGACCTGGTCTTCTGCCGGAACGTGATGATTTACTTTGACGCTGAGACGAAGAGGAAGATTCTGAAGGAGCTGCACGGCACGCTGTTTCGAGGCGGCTGGCTGCTGCTGGGCGGAGTGGAGACGGCGTTCGGGGTGGAAGAGTGGTTTGAACGGCAGATGATTGGAAACGCGACCGTATACATTGCCCGCTGAGAGGAGAGAGATGCCAACGGAATTGAGCGTGCAGATTCAACCGAATGAGCTGGTGCAGATTGTGGAATCGGTGTTTGGGACGATGATGGGCCTGGAAGCGAGCGAGAGCGGTCCGCCGTGGTTTCCGGGTGGGGGGCGTTTGACGGCGGCGGTGCATCTGAGGGGTGACTGGAATGGCGCAGTGTTGCTGGAGTGCAACCGGCGGCAGGCCTGTCGATTCGCGGGATCTTTTCTTTCGATCGAACCGCCCGAAGCGGTGGACGCCGTGGTTCGCGATGTTCTGGGCGAGCTGGCGAATATGATCGGCGGCAATTTGAAATGCGTGTTAACGCGGGGCATCCGGCTTTCGATGCCGTCGATTGTAGACGGAAGCGATTACAGCCTTTCGGTATGCGGGGCAGAGATTCGAGAGCGGCTCGCCTTTCGATGCTCCGAGGGGCCCTTCTGGGTGACGGTGCTGGCGACGCGCTCCTGAAGGCGGGGCGCCGACGCCGGCCTTTCTGAGGACCGCGGGCTGAATGGATGCGCTTTGCGCAAGAGAACCGATGAGCGCGGCATTGGAGATTCCGTTGATGAGGAGTGGTGGCCAGGGACGGGATTGAACCGCCGACGCCGGCCTTTCGGAGGGCCGCGGGCTGAATGGATGCGCTTTGCGCAAGAGAACCGATGAGCGCGGCATTGGAGATTCCGTTGATGAGGAGTGGTGGCCAGGGACGGGATTGAACCGCCGACGCCGGCCTTTTCAGGGCCGCGCTCTACCACTGAGCTACCTGGCCTTGGGGGTTCCAAGGGCGCTGGGGTGGGATCAGCGCGGTGATCAGAAGGCGACCAGGGGAGCCCGGTGGGCTCAACTCCCAATCAGCCGTGACAACCAGAGGTAGTATAGCAGAGCGTTTGAAGGGGTTGGGCGGGTGGTGGAAATGTGAAAATTCCATCTCGAAGGTGAGCGGAGGGAGGGTTTTCGCGGTGAAGCGACTAAACTTATGCCACGACTGAATTGCAGGGGAGATGGTCTGCATGAGACAGGGAAACGTGTTGGCACACGTGCGATGGATGGTGCTGCTGGGTGTTGCTTGCGGGCTGGTGGGGGTTCCGGCGGCACTGGCGCAGCAGAGCGCGGCGGAGGCGCGAACGGCGCGTGCGTTTGAGGCGGCGCGGCAGGAGGGCCAGCCGGAGCTGGAGATGTTTTTGCGGAAGATGCCGAAGGGGGCTGATCTGTACATGCACTTGTCCGGGGCGGTGTATGCGGAGACGTTTTTGAAGGATGCGGCCGAGGACGGGCTT
>CAZWSD010000129.1:0-8177 GCA_964636535.1 uncultured Acidobacterium sp.
TGAGCAAGAGGCCGGCGGAGGCGATGGAGCACTTTGGCTGGATGGGGATGTTTGCGGGCCTGGACATGCCCGCATCGAGCGAATGGACGCGCAAGACGCTGGGGTGGGAACCGACGGGTCCAGGGATGATGGAGGACCTGGAGAAGGGAGAGTTTTTGAATCTGTAGATGGAAGAGCTTTCGCCTGCCGCAGCACGCGAAAGCCCTTCCCTGGCGATGTTCGGCCTGGCAAGGAAGGGTGAGCCGAATCTGTAATTGATGCGGATACAGATGCCCCGGGCCTTGAGAGCATGAGGTCTGGGGCATTGTTGCGCGCGCGCGCGGAAGGGTTAACTGCTTGCTTTGCGGAGGGCCTGGTCGAGGTCTTCCCAGAGGTTCTGGAGGGATTCGATGCCCACGCTGAGGCGGAGCATGTTGGGGGGCAGGTGCTGCTGGGCGGGGATGCGGGCGCGGCGTTCGATGGTGGACTCGACGGCGCCGAGGCTGGTGGCGTGCTCGATGAGGCGGAGGTTGGCGCAGACGGCATCGGCGGTGGCGGCGTCACCTGCGACGTCAAAGGAGATGATGGCGCCGTAGCGTTTGAGTTGGCGTCGCGCGGCCTGGTGGGTGGGGTGCGCGGGCAGGCCGGGATAGCGGGTGAGGGTGACGGCGGGGTGGCGTTCGAGGCGCTCGGCGAGGGCCATGGCGTTGGATTGGGCGCGTTCGAGGCGCAGGGCGAGGGTGCGCAGGCCGCGGATGGCGAGGAAGGCTTCGAGCGTGCCGGGGGTTGCGCCGGTGAGGTCGCGGGAGGCGCGAATGGCGGCGAGGAGTTGGGGATTGCGGGCGGTGACGACGCCGAGGAGCAGGTCAGAGTGGCCGCCGATGTACTTGGTGCCGGACTGGATGGAGAGATCGGCGCCGAGGTCGAGCGGGCGCTGGTTGAGGGGAGTGGCGAAGGTGTTGTCGACGGCGAGGATGGCGCCGGGCTTGCGTGGCGCGGCGCAGAGGATGTCGAGGTCGGCGACGTGGAGGAGCGGATTGGAGGGGGATTCGAGCCAGAGGAGGTCTGCGGTGCGTGCGGCGTGGAGCCAGCGATCGTTGTCGCTGAGCGGAATGCGCTGGATGGTCCAGCGATTGCGGGCCTGGCCGGCGTGGGCGAGAGCGGTGGTGCCCTGGTAGCAGTCGTCGGGGAGGGCGATGACGGCGCCGTTGGGGAGCTGGTCAAAGACGGCGGCGATGGAGGCCATGCCGGAGGCGAAGGTGAGGGATTGGCCGCCTTCGAGGCCGCTGAGGATTTGTTCGAGGGCATCCCAGGTGGGCGTGCCTTCGGTGCGGGAGTAGGCGCGCGCGTCGCCGAGGATGAAGTTGGATGCGGGCGTGGGCGGGACGTTGAGGGGTGCGCCGGGCTGGTGGGGCCGGCCTGCGGAGACGAGCCAGGATTCGACGGAGAGCGGATTGCGATTCTCACTGGGGGGCGTCATGGGGAGATTTTATGGCAATTGCTGAGTTGCTGTATCGATCGGGATTGTAGTCGAGTTGCCGCTTCCTGCTGATCGCGTCGACTTGAGCGTAGCGGCTTACTGACACAGCGGCTCAGGAATTGCGAGAGGGTTTTGGGGCGGAGTGTGGAAGGGCGAGGGGTTAGAAAGTAGCGCGGACGCCGAGCTGGGCGGCGAAGGGAATGCCGACGGTGGTGCCGGGTCCGAAGAAGTCGCCGAAAGCGCCCTCAGGGATTTCAAGCTGCTTGAGGCTGGTGATGGGGGTGGTCTGGGAGCAGGAGGAGTTGGCGCAGACGCTGGTGAGGTTGGTGATGCCGTTGGCGTTGGGTTGCATTTGGGCGGCGGGAACAGGCAACTGGGCGACGTTGACGGCGAAGTTTGCGCCGGGGTTGTTGCGGTTGAAGAGATTGAAGAATTCGATGAAGGGGTTGATGTGGAGCCGGTGACGGAGGGTGAAGGGTCGGGCGACGCGGAGGTCGGTCTGGAGATAGGGCGAGCCGCGGAATTCGTCGAGGCTGGTGTATTTGCCGTTGACCCAGATGCGGCCGGAGTTGTCGGCGGTGGTGATGGTGAAGGGGCGTGCGGTCTCAAACTGGGAGAGGCCGCTGAGCTGAATGCCGGCCGGGGCGTGGAGTGTGCCGGCGAGGACGAGGCGATGGCGGACGTCTTCGCCGGAGGGGCCGTAGTCGCCTGGTCCGAAGGCGTCGAGGTGGCCGGCGTGTGGGCCGCTCTGGGCGAGGCAGACGCCGTCGACGTAATCGAAGAGTTCGCCGAGGACGCAACCCCAGGTGAGTGCCTTGGCGAACTGGTAGTTGGCGATGAAGCTGAAGCGGCGGGTGTTGCCCTGGAGGTGGAGCATGAGGGCGTTGAAGCTGGAGCGATTGTCGGAGCGGAAGAGGTTGATGTTGGGGACGACGGAGGCCTGGTCGGCGGCGTAGGTGGGATCGGTGGCGGGGATCAAGGGGGTGAGCAGGGTTGATCCGCTGGCGTAGGGGAAGGCGCGATAGCCGTGATTGCCCTGTTCATGCAGGTAGGTGGCGCTGACGAGCCACTGGCGGCTGAGCTGGCGTTCGATACCGGCGGTGATGTGAATGGCATAGGGAGTTTTGTAGTGGGAGCCGATGAGGTTGCCGGAGGCCGCGGCGCCGCCCTGCAGGCAGGCGGGTCCGGTGAGGGCGAAGTGGCCGGGTCCGCCGGTGAGGATGCAGGAGCCGGAGGTGGCGTTGGAGTGGTTGACGGCCTGAAAGGCGGTAGCCCAGCCGTTTTGGGCGAGGTCGTCATAGAAGAGGCCGAAGCCTGCGTGGAAGACGGTTTTCTGGGTGCGGTCGAGGGACCAGGCGAGGCCGATTCGGGGGGCGATCTGGTGGCGGTCGTCATGGGGCGGGTGTGTCAGGAGGGGAATGTGCAGAGCGAGCAGGGTGGTGTAGGCGGGGTTGTGGAGCTGGCTGCGGCCCGAGGCCTGGAAGAGGCCGAAGGTGGCCTGATAGCGGAGGCCATAGTTGAAGGTGAGGCGGGGGACGATGTGCCAGGAGTCCTCAGCGTAGAGGGCGAGGCGCTGAATATTCTGGGAGAAGCTGCCGTTGCCGCCGGGCGTATAGGTGCAGGTGATGCGGGAGGTGGCGCTGGGGGCTGGATTGCACTGCGAGCCCGGGGATACGAAGTAGAAGGGCAGGGGGGTGGTGATGCCGCCGCAGTCGGCGCCATTGGGATTGAGGTAGCAGATGGGGTTGTAGGGGTACTGGATGATCTGCTCGGGGTTGGAGGCGAATGCGCCGCCGAGTACGGGCTCGTGGATGAAGTCGATGCCGAACTTTGGGGTGTGATTGCCGGCGGCGTGGGTGAGGTCGTAGCGGAACTGGTATTTTTCCTGATTGCGGAGGGTGGGGAAGAAGGTGATGGGTGTGGCGAACTGGTTGTCGCCGAAGGTCTCAAAGCCGGAGACGGTGAGGGCGGTGGAGCTGAAGGGGAAGGCGAGGGCGAAGCCGAGGTGGGAGTTGCGGGTCTGGGTGAGGTGCAGGAGGCTGGAAGCGAGGACGAGGTTGCCGATCCAATTGGGGCTGAAGGTGAAGGTGTTGCCGATTACGGCGTTCCAGTAGTTGTTGTGTGTGATGAGTCCGGTGGAGGGGAGCGTGCCTTGCTCGACGAGGGCATTGCGGGTGAGGTAGGAGTCCTGGGATGCGCGCAGGAACCAATGGGAGCGGGAGGACTGCATCCAGTCAAAACGGAGGGAGCCGAGGTAGTCGCGGAAGGGGATGGGGACGGTGGCGGGAACGGGAATGGAGGGAACGCCGGCGATGAGCCCCTGGGCGGCGATCTGGCTGAGGGCGTTGAACTGGAGGGTGCTGGCTGGGCTGTAGGCGATGCTGGCGTTTTCGTGCACGTTCTCAAAGGAGGCGAAGAACCAGAGTTTGTCGCGGAGGATGGGGCCGCCGAGGGTGGCGATGTAGTTCTGGCGGGAGAAGGGCTGTTTGGGATTGTGGACGCAGAGGCCGTTGGAGCAGGATTCGGCGGGATTTTCGATGGGGAAGCGCGCGTTGAGGGCGGCGTTGCGCTCGTAGAAGGCGGCGTCGCCGTGCCAGAGATTGGTGCCGTGCTTGGTGGTGATGACGATGGAGCCGGCGGTGGTCCAGCCGGTGTCGGCGGGTTCGTTGGAGGTGCGGACGGCGAATTCCTGGATGTCGTCGGGGGAGAAGTTCTGGAGGAAGCCGCCGATCCAGTCGTCGGAGTCGTCAGCGCCGTCGACGGAGAGCTCGTTGTTGAGGCCAGAGCTGCCGCCGGTGGAGACGGCGGTGATGCGAGCCTTGGTGGGATCGGATGGTTCGACGGGCTCGGTTCCGGGAACGAGGTAGGCGATGTTGGCGAAGCTGCGGGCGGGTAGCGGGAAGGTTGCGAGGTCGCGGCTGGTGACGACGCCGCCATTGACGGCGCTGGTGGTGTTGATGGCCTGTTCGGTGATGGAGGAAGGAACGGCGTGGACGTTGACGGTTTGACGTGTGGGCTGAGGGCGGAGGGTGACGGAGAGCGTGCGGACGCCGGCGATGGTGACATTGACCGTGGAGGTGGCCGGTGCAAAGCCATTGGCGGAGACGGTGACGCGATAGGGTCCGGGGGGGAGGCCGGGGATGAGGAAGTGACCGCGGCGGTTGGTGGAGGCTGAGCGGGAGAGCGAGGTTCCGACGGCGCGGGCGACGACGGTTGCATCGGGGACGCGGGCGGCGGTGGAGTCCTGGACGCGTCCGCTGATCGCGCCGTTGGAGTCCTGCGCGCGCAGAAGCGGGCAGGGACCGAGGAGGAGGAGCAGGCAGAGGGAGAGCGCGGGGATAGAGCGCGGGGACGGGGAGCGGTGGATGCGGAGAGTGGAGAGCTGAGTGGGCAAGCCCTATTTTGCCGCAGGAAGGGGGGAAATATCCATAAGGGGGCGAAGGGTTAGTGTTGTTTTGCGGTGGTGATGGGAGTGAGTCTGGGATGGGTGAGGGTTCCGGTGAGGTTGGCGGCGAGTGTGGGTGAGCCGAGGGTGAGGATGAGGGATCTGTCAAAGCCGATGGTGCCGGTGATGGAGGTGGGAGTTTTTGCAGCGCGATTGACGAGGGTGCTGCCGAGGATGGTGAGCTGGTTGCTGGAGACGGCGCCGTGGGCGGACCAGGAGGCGAAGTGCCGGAATGGCGGGAGCGAGCCGATAGCTCCGTTACGCCAGGTGAAGGCGAAGGTACCGGTGGCGGAGCCGGCGAGGTCAGAGGGGCTCCAGCCGTTCATGCCGAATGTTGCGTGGAGGTCGGCGGAGCCGGCGGCGGCCCAGTGCTCATGGAAGAGCGCGGCGAGCTGGGGGATGGCGATGCGGGAGCCGGAGAGGGTGAGGTGCCATGCGGGAGAGTCCCCGCCGGCGAAGATGGAGCCGTCAGCGTTGAGAGTGCCTCCGATGGCTTCGGCTTGGAGGGAGGCGATTTTTAAATTTGCACCCGATACGGTGACATTTGCGAGGACATTGCTCATGAGCAGGGTTCCGGCGGAGAGCCGGTCGATGGAGACGGCGCCACTGGCGGTGGGCCATTGGCGGTGACCCTCATTGAGGTGGGCGAGGAGATCGGCCCAGAGGGCGCCGTGGGCATTGGAGCCGGTAAAGGCGGCGATGAGCTGGGAGAGCTGGGCGTTGTGCAAGTCGAGGGCGAAGCGGGCTGGGCAGATGGAGGCCTGGCAGAGGGTGGTATAGGAGGCGGAGGCGGTACCGGAGAGCGCGCCTATGGTGAAGTCGGCGGAGTTCCAAGTGACCTGGAGCGGGGTGAGGATGAGGTTGGCCCTGGAGACTTGGACCGGGCCACTGAGGAAGCTGGGGTGCAGGGCGATACCGTTGAGCTGCACATTTCCTGTGGCGGCGACGGAGGGTACGGTGGCGAATTCGCTGTAAGGAGCGATCCAGGGTCCGGCGAGGGTGAGGTTGAGAATGGCGAGGCCCTTGTGGGCGAAGCTGCGGAGGTGAAGGGGGAATGCGCCGAGCTGGCGGTGGAGGGCGGCGAGATCGGCGATGGAGGCTGGACCGTCGAATTGGAGCTGGAATCCACTGGCGTGCAGGGCGCCGGAGACGGTGAGGGGGGTGGGAGCGCCGAAGGGGACCAGAGCGGGTGCGATGGAGAACTCGAAGGGCGGCAGACCGGTGCGGGGGTTGGTGGGGACGATCTTGCGGATGCGGCGGAGGCGGGCGGGGCGCGATTTGGGTTGGGGTGCGGACGGGAGGGGACCGGCGTACACGGTGAGATCGGGGACGACGATGGGTTGGCTGAGGCCGTGGAGATGGAGGGTGAGGGGGGCAAAGTCGGCACGGCCGAGCCAGCCATTTGCGGCGGCGGGTTGGGGATTGCGACGGGGGAGAATGTGGGCGGATTTGGGAGCGGGCGGCTGGGGGCCGTAGGTGAATTCACCGTTCATGAGGCCGTCGGCCTGGATGGAGCCGGCGTTCTGGCGGACGAGGCCGAAGAGCTGGACGAGGAAGGGAGCGGGCAGGCGGTTGACTTCGAGCTGGAGGGAGGGTTTGGGGAGGGTGAGGTTTGGGATGGAGCCGGTGAGGAGGAGGTGGCCTGGGGGCGTTGGGAGGAGACAGAGGATGTGGTCCACGGCCGGGCCGGCGTTGTGGTAAGTGGCCTGGCAGGAGGCGTTGAAGCTGGGTGAGGAAACGGGGTTGAACTCGATGCGATGGGTATTGTCGACGTGGATCATCCACTTGAGGGTGAGGTTCTGGAGGGAGCCGCGGAGGGTGCCGTCCATGTTGAGCTGTCCGCGCCAGCCGAGGTCCTGACCGGAGAGGAGGCGGGAGGCCTGGCCGAGCTGGGCATTGTGCCAGGAGAGGTTGAGATGGACGGGGAGGGTGTCGAGGTCGGTGGTGCGCCCGATGGAGCCGTCGAGGCGGAGGGTGCCAGTGTCGGCGAGGTCGAGGTCGAGATCGGTGCGGACGGGTTGAGCGCGGAGGCGGACGCGCCAGCGGTTGTCGGATTGCTGCCAGATGCCGAAGTCGGCGTCGAAGAGAGAAAAGGGGAGCTTGACGAGACCGTCCTTGAAGTTGATGCGTGCGTGGCTCATCTCGATGTAGGGGAAGCGAGGTGTGGAGCTGGGGTGCGGCTGGGTGGTGGGCGCGTGGGGTGTGCGGGCGGCCTGGAGCAGGATGGAGGAGAAGTTCCACTGACCGGCGGCGTCGCGGACGAGGTTGACGCTGGGGCGGTCCATGTTGATGCTGCTGACTTCAATGGGTCGTCTCCAGAGAGAGCTGACGCGGAGGGTGGCGACGACGGAGGGTGCGATGAGAGCCGGCTCGGAGCCGAAGGCGGGGTTTTCATCGACGGTGAAGTTTTCCAGGACGATGCCGGGAGTGGGGAGCAACTGGAGATGCATGGACTGGATTTGTACGTGGCGACCGAGGCTGCGGGAGATGCTGGCCGTCATCTGGCGGCGGTAGGCATTGAGGCTGATGAAAGGCGGGACCAGCAGCGCGAGCAGCAGGATGGCGATGATGGCGAGGGTAATTTTAGTTTTGCGCCAGCGGGGGCGAGGAGCGTCGGTCATATTACTTCACCACGTGGAAGGTCCGACCCCAGCGGGTCTGAGTAAAGAAGTGCAGGGTTTCGTGGATGAGATAGGCGATGTGATCGGCGAGGGTGGTTTTATTGACCTGGTTGGCGGGCATCCTGAAAGACCAGTAGACGAAGAGTGGTCGGCCGAGGATGTTGCGGCGGGGGACGAAGCCCCAGTATCGGCTGTCTAGGGAATCGGGGCGGTTGTCGCCCATGCAGAAGTATTCGCCTTTGGGGACGACGAGATTGTGGCCGTGGATGTACTTGTGAAGCGAGGCGCGCCACTGGGGGGTGAGGCCTTCGCCGATGGGTGGTGGGACGTTGGGGAAGTTGTCGCGGTAGGGGTCGACGTTGCCGGGCCCGGGCATGGCGGCGTAGGGTTCGATGAGTTTTTTTCCGTTGCGGTAGACGACGGCGTTGACGAGGTGGATGCGGTCGCCTGGGACGCCCATGACGCGTTTGACGAGGAACATGTTGGGCTGGCCGGGTTTGTAGAAGACGATGATGTCGCCGTCCCTGACGTTGCGGTATGGCATGAAGGCGCTGGCCCAGCGGGTGGGCGGGGCGAGGGTGACGCGGTCGACGAGGACGTGGTCTCCGATGAGGAGGGTTTTCTCCATGGAGCCGGAGGGGATGACGAAGTT
>CAZWSD010000130.1:0-8158 GCA_964636535.1 uncultured Acidobacterium sp.
ATCCGCCAACATTTTCAGCGCCACGGCGCCACTTTCCGCAAACAGTACCCGCCGTCCTGCTTTCATCAGGATCGCTCTTCGGGCTGCCGCCTGAATGGCATTGTCGTCAACCAGTAATATCTGTGACATTGGCCTCAAAGTTGTAACAGCACTCCCATATTGATCTCCCTACGTGCGTTCCCGGAACCTTCCCCAATTCTGGGATCCCACCTTCCGATGTATGTTCTGTTGCACTTGGTTGCCCGCGTTTAGTCGTCTTTTTAACACCAGGGTCACCGTCTGAACGGGTCCGGTTTTCAGCAACCTAATCGCTTTCCCTCACTTTTGCAAGTGGGGATGCGGGTACAAAATCAATCACTTAACCTTTAAGCCCCCCGAGTCACCCGGAGGTAGCGCCCCGGAAATTCATTTCCTGTCGGCCCTACAGTTTGATCCTTTCCTCATCTGAACACCCCCTCATCGAGCCGCAACCCGTAGATTTACAATCTGGGAAGAGAGCGACCTGGTCTCGCCGGGAGGACCGATGAATACTCTCAAATCGACGCTTTTGCTAACCGTACTAACCCTTCTGCTAATCTTCGCCGGAGCCGCCATTGGCGGCCGCAGTGGCATGATGATTGCGCTGATCATTGCCGCCGTCATGAACTTCGTAAGTTACTTCTACTCCGACAAAATCGCGCTCGCTTCCTGCCGCGCTCACCCCGCCACCCGCGACCAGTTCCCCCGCGTCTTTCAGGTCGTCGAACAGATGACCCAAAGAGCCGGGCTGCCCATGCCGTCCATTTACGTCATTCCCACTGACTCGCCCAATGCTTTCGCCACTGGCCGCAATCCCAGCCATGCGTCTATAGCGGTGACCCACGGCATCCTCAAAGTGCTCAACGACGAAGAACTGGAAGGAGTTCTCGCCCACGAACTCGGCCATGTTCGCAACCACGACATCCTCACCAGTTCCATCGTCGCCACCCTTGCCGGCGCCATCACCCTTCTCGCACGCTTCGGTTATTTGGCCGCGATCTTCGGCGGATACGGCGGGCGGGGCCGCGGCCGGGACAACATCTTCACCGCGCTCATCATGATGGTCGTCGCTCCCATTGCCGCCCTGCTTATCCAGCTCGCGATCTCGCGTTCCCGTGAATATGAGGCCGACGCCACTGGCGCCCGTATGACCGGGAACCCCTATGCGCTGGCCAGCGCCCTCCAAAAGATTGATGCTTACGCGCGCCGCATCCCTATGGCCGCATCGCCGTCTACTGCGCATCTCTATATCGTGCAACCTTTCCTCGCCAGGAAGGACCTCGCCGGATTGTTTTCCACCCATCCGCCCACGACCAAGCGTATCGAGCGCCTCATCGGTCGCCCGACCCTCTACTGATCGGAGATTTCACTGACTATGCGATTTCTGCTGCGCTCTCTCATCCTCCTGTTGCTCATGCTCTGGGTCGGCGGCTCCATGTTTTTCCCCATCGTTGCGGCATCGGCGTTCTCTGTCCTGCCCGTCCATGAGGCAGGCATGGTCGTTGGCAAAAGCCTGAAAGCTCTCGAGACCGAGGGACTTATTGCCGGCGCCCTGCTGATACTTTTCCTCGCCCTTGCCCAGCGCTTTCGCGCCTTCCGGCGCAATGTGATTGCGCCCGTAGTCCTCATCGCTTTAATGATGGGTCTCACTGCTTTCTCGCGGTTCTCCATCATCCCGCGCATGGATAATGACATGGTCGACGCTGGCGGAATGATTGAGGCCGTCCCTGCCACCAATCCTTATCGCCAGAACTTCAACCGCCTGCATCGCGAATCCGTCAACGTTTTCGGTGCCGTCCTCATCGGGGGCATCCTTGCCACCATCGCGGTCGCCTGGGCTGCTACTCCGATAGCATCCACAAAACCACAGGCCTGAACCCGAGCACATCGAGCGGTTCGCTAGCTCAGGTCCTTCTATCTGCTATGATGGGCGATTGCTTCTAGGGAGAACGCGTCTTCTGCATCTTCACCGAAACCATGAAGCAATCTGATTAGATATGCTTGTATCTCTTATACTCGGCTGCATTGCCGGCCTGGCAAATATCTTGGGCGGAATCGTCCTCGTCCAGCGTCGCTGGAACAATCGTGCCCTGCGCTACTTCATCGCATTGGGAGCAGGCTTCATGATGTCCGTCGCTCTCTTAGACATGCTCCCGGAAAGCATGCACTTCTCCCCCAAATGGGCGCCTCTCCTGGTCCTCGCCGGCTACTGCATCATTCACCTGGTCGAGCACACCATTACACCCCATTTCCACGTGGGGGAGGAGACCCATACGGAGGAATTCATCCACACGCATACGGGTATCTCCGTACTGCTAGGTCTCGCAGCGCACGCATTCTTTGACGGAGTCGCGATTGCTTCGGGCTTTGTCATCTCCAGTTGGCTCGGATGGCTTATCTTTACGGCCATCATTCTCCACAAGATCCCGGAAGGCTTCACCGTCGCCTCTGTCATGCTGGCCTCGGGCCGCTCCCGCCGAGCCGCAGTTCTCGCAGCTTTCATATTGGCAGCCTCCACCGTCGCGGGCGTACTTATCATTGATCTTCTGCCGCGCTGGGTATTTGGTGGTCTGCCGCTTTCTGGCGGTGCTGCCATTTACGTTGCGGCCTCCGACCTCATCCCCGAAGTCAATCGGGAGCACAGCATTCGCATCGCATTCGTATTCTTTTTGGGAGTTGTTCTGTTTATCGCAATCCACTCCATCGCGCCCGTATAGGCGTTGCCACAACGCTATTCTCGCCGTTCTTGCCACAGCCGGTACAGGCCCCAGGCGGCAACAGTACACATGTCCTCGATCGTCCCGTCGAGCAACATCTGCTCAAATTCCTCGATCTTCACCCTCTTTACCTCAAGATCGTGCTCTTCCTCATCTGGATCGCCGCTGCCCTGTCTTAGCTCCATCGCCAAGTAGATATGCTGCTTTTGCCCAGCAAATCCATACGCAACCCAGTTCATGCCCAGCCGCACCACTTTCGCCGCCACCAACCCCGTTTCCTCGCGTAACTCCCCCAACGCCAGTTCCTCCGGGTCTACATCCGGCGTTTCCCATCCGCCTTGCGGAAACTCCATGCACCGACGCTGCACCGTATAGCGAAACTGCTCCACCAGGTACACCGAATCCCCCTCGATCGGGATAATCACCGCGCAATCGTCCTTATCCACAACGGAATAGACCCCCTCCATTCCATTGCTGCGCTCAATCCGATCTTCCCGCAGCCGCATCCAGCGGTTCCGGTACACCTCTCGCGTGGCCAGTGTCTTTATGCTCATAAGACCTCTATTCTCACACGCCGCCGCGCCCCGCAATCTCGTACTTCCCGAATCCCCGAAAAGCATTTACTCTGTTCCCGGTTCACTACATCGATTTACGTCATGCCGGTGATCTATTTTCACTGGCATGCGTCTTGGGGGGTCGAATGTTTCTAGGTCTCGATGTCGGCACAGGCGGCACGCGCGTTGTTCTTGTCGACGAAACCGGCGTTCTCGTCGCTTCGGCCTCGTGCGAGCATGAGAACTTTCGCTCCCCGCACCCGGGCTGGGCCGAGCAGGATCCGGGGGACTGGTGGCGCGCCGCCCAACAGGCCATTCGCGACACCCTCGCCCAGACAACAGGAGCAAAGATTCACGCCGTCGGCCTCACCGGCCAGATGCACGGCGCCGTTATGCTCGACAAGGATGGCGAGGTCCTGCGTCCCTCGCTCATCTGGTGCGATCAGCGCACCCAGCCCCAGTGTGACTGGCTCCATGCACAGTTCGGCCCCGGCATGGCAGGCCGCGAAAAACTCATCGAGCTCACGGCCAATCCAGCGCTACCCAACTTCACCCTCACCAAGTTGCTCTGGGTCCGCGACAACGAGCCGGAGATCTTCGCCCGCATCGCCCACGTTCTTTGTCCCAAAGACTACGTCCGCTTCCGTATGACCGGCTCGTACGCCATCGACGTGCAGGAAGCCTCCGGCACCCTCCTGCTCGACGTCGCCCACCGCCGCTGGTCAAGCGAAGTCGCCAAAGTCGCCGGCATCCCCGAGTCATGGCTCCCGCAGCTCTTCGAGTCCCCCGAAATCTGCGCCCACATCTCCGCCGAAGCCGCCGCCGCGACAGGGATTCCAAATGGCACGCCCGTCGTCGCCGGAGCGGGCGATCAAGGCGCCGGAGCCATCGGCATGGGCATCCTGGAACCTGGTTCTGTCTCGGCCACCATCGGCACTTCGGGAGTCGTTTTCGCCGCGACCGCCGCACCCACACGCGATCCCAGGGGACGCCTTCACACCTTCTGCCACGCCGTCCCGGGGCGCTGGCATGTCATGGGCGTCACCCAGGCTGCAGGGCTCTCGCTGCGCTGGCTCCGGGACACCTTCGCCCCCGGCGTCGCTTACGACGACCTCACCATAGGAGCCGCCGGGGTTTCTCCGGCTAGTGACGGGCTACTCTGGACGCCCTACCTCCTCGGCGAGCGCACTCCGCACCTCGATCCTGAAGCACGCGCTGCTTTCGTCGGCATCCACGCCGGTCACACTCGCGACCACTTCGTCCGCGCGGTCATGGAAGGCGTCGCCTTCTCCCTGCGTGACACCTTGACTCTATTCTCAGAACTTGGAATCCCGGTCAAAGGCGTCCGCCTTGGCGGCGGCGGCGCCCGTGGCAAACTTTGGCGCCAGATTCAGGCCGACATCTACAACCACACGGTTGATGTCCTCAGCGCCGAAGAAGGCGGAGCTTTCGGGGCCGCGCTCCTCGCTGGGGTTGGCTGTGGAGGCTGGGACAATCTCGACGAAGCCTGTGCGGCAGCCATCCACGTTGCCGATCAGATTCCGGCCCGTACCGACGTCGTCGCCCGGTACCAGAAGGCCTATGAGGCCTATCGCGCCGTTTACCCCGCGCTTAAAGATATCCACGCCTGAGCCAAAAGCCAAAACGGGACAACGCCCCTCGGTGTCCCGTTCATTCTCTCATCCTCAGCAGACCGCTCCGGTGCGGCCAGCAGTGGCCAGTCCTCATTGCACCGGCAACGGCGCCCTGTAGCCCTGTTTCGCGATCACCTCATACCTAAGCGGCCGGTGATGCTTTTTGTCCACGATCACCAATGGCTGCCCCTCATCGTTGACGAGCCGCACCTGAATATGCCGGTAAGTTCCATCGCGCTTCTGATCTGTGGGCACGTAACTCAGTTCGTACTTATTACGGATCGCGTCATTGATCTGCCGGAAAATATCCGGCATCTCCGTCTCAAATCTTGGGGAAAAGTACTCCCCTCCCGTCATCCGTGCAAAGGTTCGCAGTTCGTTGTCGCCCTGCAGAAAATTCATTTCCTGCATTGCGCTCATCCCGCCAAAGGCTCCAGCCATAATCCGCGCGTAGTGGCCCGTGCTGATCGAAAAGATTGTCACGTCGGGCGTTTCGCGAATTTTCTGGAGCACCCGGTTCAGCGTCAGGTTGGAAAAGCTGTTTAGACCTGAGGAAACCAGGATGATGTACTTTCTGCCCTTCACGCGCGACAGCCGGTCGAGCGTCGTATACAGCGCGTCGAACATATCCGTCTCGTCCCAGGTTGGCAAAACCATTGAATTCAAAGCATCCATCACCCGCTGCTTGTCCTGCGTAAAGTCCGTCAGGATGTTGGTATGCATCGCATAGGTCACCACTGCCACTTCATCGTGCGGCTGCATCCCGTTGGCGAAGGTATAGGCCGCATTTTTCATGTCATAGATGAAGTCGTAGTTCGTCTGCGCAAACTCCAGCAAAAGGACCGCGGTGATTGGAGCCTTGATCTGCGTAAAATGCGTGATCTTCTGCCGCACTCCGTTTTCAAACACCTCGAAGTTGTCCTTTTGCAGATTTGGAACAAACTGATTCGTCTTTTCAAGCAAAACGCCCACATCCACATTCACCAGCGGCGCATTGACGCTCAGGGTGAGATGACTGAGCCCCGGCGGGTTCTTGAACGTATCCACCGGACGAGGCGGTGGTGGAACGGCTGCGGGCTTTACCGCCCTTGGAATCGCAATCGCCCCGCTGTCCGCATTCGGCCCACCCAACTCTGGAGCGGGCTGGTATGGCGCGCTTGGCCCCTGAGTACTCGCAGATCCTTCTGCGCCTTGCCTCCTCGAATTCACGTTTAAAGGCGTCGCGGCAGGAGCGTGTTCCAGAGGCCGCATCTTTTTCTTTTCAGGTTTTCTGCTTGCGGGTTGGGCCTTCGGCGCAGGAGTCGTCGCCGGCCGGTCGTACTGGGCCTGCATCGCCGGACCAAACATCGTCAGCCCCGCTGCAATCACGGCAGAGGCCAGCACACGATGCCCCAGGAGCTTCATCACAAATCCTCAGGCCTTATTGTCTGGCGCGGCGCCCGCTTCAAGCAACCTCAATTACCCATTACCGGCCGTGGCTATCCGCATTTTCCATATCCTCAACGACCTCCTGCACTGAAAAACGTCACCCTCCGCAAAAAAGCGGACTCCTCGGCGACGGATGTCTGCCGGAAATCTCACTTCCGGGCAGTGAGCCAAGGCCCGAAAATGCCATAATCGTAATTACCGTGTTGCAGTATTTTCAAAGATTCGCACTTATCACTGCCGTTTCCCTCCTGACGTCGCTTGCCCCCTCACGATTGCTCGCCCTGCCCGTCAGTCAGCCCTTCGCGCAAAGCTCTGCCAGGCCTCCGGCCGGAAGCGGCAGCCGGGTTCCTGCGCATTATCCGCCGCTGCCTCCTGAGCAAACCACAGTTTTCCCACTCAGCCAGATTCGCCCAGGCCTGCAGGGTGTGGCCTATACCGTATTTCAGGGCGATACTCCCCAGCCCATGGGCGTCAAGATTCTCGGCCTGCTTCGTGGCGCACTGGGTCCAGGTCAGGACATGATCCTCGTCCGTCTCGAAGGATCGAAGGCCGACTACGACGGCGTCGTAGCGGGAATGAGCGGCAGCCCTGTCTACATCAACGGCAAGCTCGTCGGAGCGCTCGCCTACCGCATCGGCCAGTTCAGCAAGGAACCCATCGGCGGCGTCACTCCGATTCAGGAAATGCTGCAGGTCCGCGACCTCAAGTCGCCGACACCCCAATTGCTCCTCGCCGACCAATCCTCCTCTACGGAAGAAACCGGCACCCCGGCCTCCACATCCAACGTCACGGAAACCTCGGCCTACGGTTCTTTCCAACCGATCGCTACACCACTTGTGTTCAGTGGATTCAGCCCGTCAGCGCTTCATTTCTGGAAGCAGCAGGCTTCCGGCATAGGTCTCACCGACGTTTCGGCTCTGGGCGGCTCGGACAGCAACGCCAAACAGCCCGGCCCCCTGCGGCCCGGCGACGCCGTCAGCGCCCTCCTCGTGAGTGGCGACCTTGAAATCTCGGCTACCTGCACCGTCACTTACGTGAGTCCGCACCAGATGCTGGCCTGCGGCCATCCGATTACGCAATTCGGACCAGTCTCCATGCCGATGACCAAGGCCGAGGTGCTCGCGAC
This sequence comes from uncultured Acidobacterium sp., assembly GCA_964636535.1. GTDB lineage: Bacteria > Acidobacteriota > Terriglobia > Terriglobales > Acidobacteriaceae > Acidobacterium. The sequence continues at coordinate 7,478 of CAZWSD010000130.1, forward strand.
TCTTCCCTCGCCCATGAACTCCTTCAAGATCATCAACACGACCCAAACGATCGGTGCGATTACTCAGGACCGCCAGTTTGCAATCATGGGCGTCTTTGGCAAAGAGGCTGACACTATCCCAGTTGTGGTTCATATCGATGGAGTCATCGGCGTCGCGCCCCAAACCCTCCATCTGCACGTCGTCGATCAACCCTCGGTCACGCCGCTGGCCGTGATGGTGGCCGTTTATCAGGGGTTGATGCAGCAGAACAGCTACTCTGCGGAGAGCAGCTACCGCGTGACCGGCACCGTTCGCCTGGCCGGGTACCCCACCGTCAAGCTCAACGACCTGGTCGCCCCCACTGACGGCGCACCCGCCAACCTCCTCGCGGCACTGGTCGTCGGCCAGCGCTTCTCACAACTCTATGCGAATGCGGCTCGCCGCACGGCGATCCAAGGCGTCGATCTGCACGTTCAGCAAATTCCCCAGCGACTCACCGCACAGATCGTCGCGGCCCACGCCGACAAAACGATCCTTCAGGCAGGCCAAAAGGTCACCATAGAGGCCTCGGTCCTGCCCTGGCATGGAGACATTCACAACCTCCGCATCCCCATCACCCTGCCGCTCAACCTACCGCCGGGCCCCGTTCGCCTGCTCATCAGCGACGGCGCAACGCTCGATCGTCTGTCTCAGCCGCCGGC
>CAZWSD010000131.1:0-8151 GCA_964636535.1 uncultured Acidobacterium sp.
TGAGGTTGGTGTCGACGATGCTGTTCCACTCGTCTTCGGGCATGGTGAGGGTGGGCGTGCGCTTGATTTTGCCGGCGCAGTTGATGAGGATGTCGACTTTGCCGAAGGATTTGACCGAGGCGTAGAGGAGGGCTTCGAGCGAGCTGCGATCGCCCATGTCGGAGGTGAGGTGGAGGGTTTTGCGGCCTCGCTGCTCGATTTCGGCGGCGGTTTCATCGACATTTTGCTGGCGGCGGGCGCTGGCGACGACATCTGCCCCGGCGTCGGCAAGGCCGAGGCTGAGGGCCTTGCCGATGCCGGAGGTGCCGCCGATGACTACGGCGGTTTTGCCTTGAAGATTGAATAACTGGCTCATGCGATTTCCTAACGGTATTGACAGGCCTTAACTAAGCGCCGCGCCCGAAGAAGACCGGGACAATGTGGCGTTCGTAGAGATTTTCGGTGACGTTTTTGGCGACGACGGGCTCGTTGGCTTCGAGCAGGTCGAGGTAGCGGCGGCCCATTTTTGCGGCGACCTTGAAGCCGACATGGAGTAGCTGGCGGAAGCTGGCGTTATAGGCAGGGTTGGACTGCACGTGGCGCAGCGCAGAGGTGTACTGCTCCGAGGTCCAGCCGCGAACGGCATCCGGCGCGGGCAGCTTGGCCGGGTCAATGTCGATGACCGTGGAGTAGGGCGCGCAGAGCTCTTCGCGATGGGCGAATGCGTCGGCGTAGACGTCCTTGGCGAGGACCAGGCCTTCGCCGCCAGCTTCAGCGAGACCGATGATCTCTTCGAGCCAGGTGGTTCCGGCGGTCTTGAGGTGGACGCCGCAGTCAAAGCGCTGCATGGTGCGATGGATGGCGGGGTAGATGGAAAACTTGTCGCTGCCGGAGTGGACGCTGAGCTTGAGGTTCGCGGGCAGGCCGTAGTGCTTGACGGCGTAGGCGATGGCCGCGACGTCGAGGGCCATTTCGCGCTCGAACTGGACTGCGTCGCCTACGTAGTCGACGCCTTTGTTGAAGCGGCCGCTGAATTTTGGCGCGATGGTCTGGATGGGGATGTTTTGATCGGCAATGGCGGTGAGGATGATGAGCAATTCGACGGGGCTTTGCGCGCGATCGGTTTCATCCATGGAAATTTCAGGGATGAAGTTGCCCTGGCCTTTTACGCTTTCGATTTTGCGATAGACCCGGCCTGCCTGCTGGATGGCGGCGAGGAACTTCGAGGCGGTTTCGCGCAGATTGTTGGCGGTGATGGTGAATTCTTCATCGACGCCGTCGAGTTTTACCTTGCCCTTGAGTTCGGGATGGCGCTGGATGAAGGCGTCGATGTCCGCCGCGGCGGCGGGCTTGCCGATGAGGTCTGCGACGTCGATGGTGTAGAAGTCGCAGGCTGGGAGGAAGCGGTCAACGGTTTCGAGCGTAATGTGATCGGCGTCGCAGAAGTATGGCTTTCCCCAGCGGAGGGCCTTCACGGCCAGGTCCGCGGCGGCGCGGACGCTGGATGGTTCGGAGCCGATGATGAGGTGCTCGCGATTGGATTTGTTCCAGACGGGGATGATTTCCTTGCCGGCCTTTGCAGCCTGAATGCAGGCGGTGAGCTGCGCCTTTGCCTGATGGGCGAAGCGGTCGCCGGTGCCGAGCGAATATTTGTTCAAGATGAGTGAATCACTTGCCACTTTAAGATGCCTCTCGTTCTAAGTTTCCGCGCCAGGCCCAGAGGCCTAGAGCGGGATTGGGAATGAAATAGATTGCTTCACCGGCAACGGTGTTGTACCCCTGCTGGAGTTTTCGGATGTCGTAGCGCTTCTGGAGCGCTGCCAGATCGCCATAGGCGAAGCCCACGCCTTCAACCTCGTCTTTTGTGAGATGGCCGGGCGCCCAGGTGATTTTGAAGCGGGCCTCGGAGGAGCCGTGGATGAGGTGGGCGGCGGCGCTGAGATCGTTGGCCAAGTCGGGGTTGTTGCGCACGGCTTCGAGGGTGGCGGGGGTTCCGCGGTAGCCGTACTTGCGGATGAGTGCGTCGATGCCTTTATCCTCACCAAACTCGCGGACACCGGGGGCGAGGATGATGAGTTCGGCGTCGTCGGCGAGCGCCATGCGGGTGCGATAGACGGCCTTGTTGCCGAGCCAGGTGGAGTGGAACTCGTGGTGATCGAGATAGACGACGGCCTTCTGGATGGGCTGGTCGAGAATTTCAAAGTTGACCTTGAGGCTTAGCTCGGCGGCGCGGTGGAAGCACTCGACATCATCGCCGATGAAGAGCCCGCGGACGGCGAGGTTGCCGTCGGGGGCGCGGCCGACAACGGTAAGCACGTAGACGATGGGCAGGTGCTTGAGAAAACGGTCGGAGGCGTAGTTGAGGACGCGGCGGACGGGATTGTCGGCGCGGCCCATGATGCGTTCCATGCCGTAGACGGCGCCGAGATAGTGGCTGCGGTTGATGCCTTCGCGGCCGCCGGTTCCGACGAGGATGTTTTTGTTGTAGTTGGCCATGCCGATGACTTCATGGGGCACGACCTGTCCGATGGAGAGGATGAGATCGAAGCCGCCCTGGGAGATGAGGCGGTTGACCTGCGCGGGCCAAGGGTAGTCGAGCTTGCCTTCGGACTGCTCGCGAATGAATTCGGCCGGGACTTCGCCGAGGGTTTCAATGTCGGTGCGCCAGTTGTGGACGCGGAAGAGGTCCTGGGGCATGTCGCCGAACATGCGGGTGATTTGCGCAGGCTGCATGGCGACATGGGTGCCGAGCGCGGGCAGGACGGCACCCATGCGGTCGCCGTAGTGCTGCCACGCGTAGCGGGTGAGGTCGCCGGCGTGGGAGTGGGAGCGGGTTTGATCGGGCGGGACCGCGAGCACACGCTTGCGATCCCCGAGTTTGGCGAGGCTCTCGATGAGCAGGGACTGGAGCTGCTCACTGGAGAGCCCGATGTCGGTACCGCCGATGGCGCAGTAGATGCTCATGCCGCAGTCGTTCCTTCATGCAGGGTGATTTGCGCAGGATTCAGTTTGGGCGTCATGGCGTGAATGATGGCGAGCGCCAGCAGGTAGGCAACACATGCAATCGCGAAGAGCGGGATGTAGCTGTGGGTGAAGTGCACGATGTAGCCGGTGGCCACCTGGAAGAGCGCTCCGCCGATTGCGCCGGCCATACCGCCGATTCCGATAACGCTGCCGACGGCGGCCTTGGGGAAGACGTCTGAGGGGAGGGTGAAGAGGTTGGCCGACCATCCCTGGTGCGCTGCCGTGGCCAGACCAACGAGACCGACCACGGCCCAGAGGTTATGAATGAACGGGGCTGCAAAGACGGGCACGACGCAAAGAGCGCAGATGAGCATGGCGGTTTTGCGTGAGACGTTGAGGTTTTTGCCGGCGTTCAACAGGATGGATGAGATCCATCCGCCGCCTATGCTGCCGACCGTTGCAATGGTGTAGACGATGATCAAGGGGAGGCGATTCGAGTTCAGGCTCAGCCCGAAGGTGGTTTGCAGATAGCCAGGCAGCCAGAACAAGTAGAACCACCAGATGGGATCGGTGAGGAACTTGCCGATCGAGAAGGCCCAGGTTTCCTTGCAGGGCAGGACGCGTTTCCAGGGAACTTTTTCCATCTTTTCAATGGGGTCGCTGAGGATGAGATCGAGTTCGGCCTGCGAGACGCTGCGATGTTTTTCAGGGCGGCGATAGTAGAAGAGCCAGATGATGAGCCAGACGATGCCGAAGGCGCCGGTGACGACGAAGGCGCCGCGCCAGGTGACGAGGACGACGAGGGTGGGGACGATCAGCGGCACCACGATGTTGCCGATGTTGGCTCCGGAGTTGAAGATGCCGGTTGCGAGGGCGCGTTCGCGCTTGGGGAACCACTCGGCGACGGCCTTGATGCAGGCGGGAAAATTGGCCGCTTCGCCGAGGCCGAGCAGGAACATGGCGATGCCGAGGGTGACGACGGAGAATGCGGCGCCGGGCAGCATTGCGGCGATGCTCCACAATGCGATGGCGATGGCGAATGCCTTGCGGGTTCCGAGCTTGTCGGCCAGTCCGCCGGCCACCACCATGCCGATGGCGTAAGCGATCTGGAAGCAGAACAGGATGTAGCCGTACTTGACGCTGTCAAGGCCCGGAATGACGCCCTGGAGAAACTTTTCAAGATAGGCGAGGACGCCACGATCGACATAGGCGATGAGCGTGGCGAAGAAGAGCATCGTGCAGACGATCCAGCGCTGATGCGATATGCGATTCCCGGAGCCGAAGGTGCTAAAGAACGAATCAGTTTTTGCGGGCTGTGCGGCCATTCCATCTCCAAATTTACGACGCTACAGGCGGTATGCGGTCTTCACCAGCTTATAGGCAAGATCGTGCGCTACTTGCAAGGCCTCGTCTTCTTCGAGGCGGTGTTCGGCGACGAGGCGGGCGAGGAAAGCGCAATCGACGCGGCGGGCGACGTCGTGGCGGGCGGGAATCGATAGGAAGGCGCGCGTATCGTCGTTGAAGCCGACGGTGTTATAGAAACCGGCAGTTTCGGTGACCAGTTCGCGGAAGCGGGTCATGCCTTCCGGGCTGTCGTAGAACCACCAGGGCGGGCCAAGGCGCAGGCAGGGATAGTGCCCGGCCAGCGGGGCGAGTTCGCGGCTGTAGGTGGATTCATCGAGGGTGAAGAGGATGATGGTGAGATGGGGTTCATTGCCGACGACCTCAAGCAGCGGGCGGAGACCATCCACATAATTAGTAGGAGTGGGGATGTCGGCGCCGATGTCGCGACCGTACTTTTCATAGAGTTTGCGGTTGTGATTGCGGGCGCTGCCGGGATGAATCTGCATGACGAGGCCGTCTTCGACGCTCATGCGGGCCATTTCGGTGAGCATTTGCGCGCGGAAGAGCTCTTCTTCCGCCCTGGTCGTGTTGCCGGCAAAGATGTTCGCGAAGAGCCTGGCGGCTTCGGATTCGGGTAAATTGGCGGTGTTGGCGGTAGGATGGCCGTGGTCGGTGGCGGTTGCGCCCAGGGAGCGGAAACGCTGGCGCGATTTGCGCAGGGCGTTGAGGTAGCCGGACCAGTTGGAGGTGTCTTCACCGGTGGATTCGCCGAGGCGGGTGATATTTTCGCGGAAGCCCGCGAATTCAGGATCGACGACCGAGTCAGGCCGGAAGGTGGGGATGATGCGGGCATTCCAGGCGGAGTCGCGGATGGCCTGGTGGTCGGCGAGGGAGTCAAAGGGCGCGTCGGTGGTGGCCAGGACTTCCATGTGGAAGCGCTCGTAGAGGGCGCGGGGCAGAAATTCGGGGGTGCTCAGTTTTTCTGAGATGGCGTCGAAGTAGAGGTCTGACGTCTTATCGGAGAGGCGTTCGGTGAGACCGAAGAGTTCCTGGAAGGCGAAGTCGAGCCAGAGGCGGGTAGGCGTACCGCGGAAGAGATGATAGTTGCTGGCGAAGAGGCGCCAGACCTTGCGAGGATCCTTGATGTGCTCGACGCCGATCTCGAGGTCTTGCATGGAGACGCCCTGGCTGTAGAGCATTCGATAGATGTAATGATCGGGCTGCACGAAGAGTTTGGCGGGGTCAGGGAAGGGCTGGTTCTTTGCAAACCATGTGGCCTGGGTGTGACCGTGCGGGCTTATGATGGGCAGGGCACGAACGGTTTCGTAAAGGGTTCTGGCGACTTTTCTGGTGGCGGGGTCTGCGGGAAATAGACGGTCCTCATGAATCAGCATGATATGGGGTCTCACCTTGAGGTTCCGCCGAGCAGGGCAGGGGAGCCTGCGGCGGTCTGACCACAAGCATACACGCATCTGTGTTCGATGCGACAGGACACAGAAGAATCGGGGGGAAATTTGCGCGGAAATTGGGGGAAACAGGGGGCAATCGAGGCGAATTGTCCTCTATAGGGAGACGAATGGCCGCGAATTCCCGGCGCAATCCGTGTTTGGAAGGGCTATCCGGGCCTGGACGGTACGTTGGTTTGGCCCGCTGAGCGCTCCGGGGTGGGGCGTGTGGGGGATGAGTTTCGGGCATGGCTGCGGTGAATCCGCTGCGAGGGAGCCGGAAGAAAGCGGGAGCGGGGTGGCCGGGCGGCAGCAATGCCGCGGGCCGGCGTTGATATGGATCAGCCGAAGCGTGGCAGGTGCGTAGCAGGCCATCGCTGTCGGACGAGCAGTGAGACGTGGGTCTGGTGGAAATCCACAGTACCGTTGGGGTGGTAAAAGCGCCACAGGAAATAAACGAAAACGAGTACGATGAGGAGCGCGAGGAAGGGAATGAGGGCCTTGAAGATGGCCTTAGCCTTACCTGTATCGTTCTTGCCAGCCATACGCTTATGTTAATGCAGGGGCGGCTGAGTCCGGGAGGGTGCGACGGCGCCGGTCTTCAAGACAGCGCGTCGGGAGCAGTTGCCTCGGCGGCGTGAAATGTCCGAAGCCGGACACCGGTTTCCGAATCTGGACAGTGCGGATCTCGATGGCTGCCCGCAACTCTTCTCCTCTCAGCGTGCGATCGGTGCGGAACAATGGAGTGCCAATTGCGTAAGGAAGGCAGTGGAGATTCTGTGTGCATGCCCTGTTGCAAGATTTTCGTCACGCGTTGCGCCAACTGCGCAAGTCGCCCGGATTCACCGCCACGGCGGTTCTGACACTCGCGCTGGGCATCGGCGCGACGACCGCGATAATTACGCTGGTGAACGCGGTGCTGCTGCGCTCATTGCCGGTGAAGAACCCTGCGGGGTTATGGCGCGTGGGCGACAACGAATAATGCTGTGTTGACGGTGGGCTACCCACCTTTGATGCCAAACCAAACGACTGGTCGCTGTTCTCGTATACGCAATATCGCGAGTTCCGCGATCACACGCCGGGATTCTCCAGCCTGGCAGCGTTCCCGGCGCAGGATACACAGATGGCCGTGCGCCGCTCGGGCAGCCATCATGCGGCACAGCCGCTTAACGGGGTATTTGTTTCGGGCAATTCCTTTTCGACGCTCGGGCTCCGGGCCTATGCCGCGCGCCTGTTGCGTTCGTCGGACGATCACGCCGGGGCCACGCCTGTCGCGGTGATGCGTTACCAGACGTGGGAGGCGAAGTACGGCGGCAATCCGGACGTGATCGGCGCGGGATTCCTGGTGAATGGGACTCCGGTTACCGTTGTCGGCATCGCTCCGCCTGGTTATTTCGGTGTAAGGCTGACCGCGCATGCCGCCCCGATTGAGGCTCTGCGTGGTGGCTTGCCCGGTAATTTGTACCGGCGAGCGTCAGCGCCACGGTGGAGCATGAAGCCCGGCGATTTGCGGATCTGGCGCAGCGTCTGGCCGATGTCCTGCAGGACGGTTTGCAGGGTTGGCTCCAAGGAACGATACGCCATTGGGTGGCCGGAGTTCCGACGTGGCAGGGATTGATCCTAAGGGAATAGACATGGAGCTGTAGGAAGGCACTGTCCGAATTCGTGAAGGGGCGGCCGCAACCGGACAGGCAGCATGCGCTTTAAGCCTGAGCCGAGGAGCGCATCGAGCGATGCGATCCTCGGGGCCAGGCTATTTGGCGTTGTGGTGAGCGCGGCGATTTAGGACGGCGGCGGCGAGTTCGCGCAACAGCGTGTGAGTTTCCGGCCAGTCGATGCAGGCGTCGGTGATGCTTTGCCCATAGACGAGCGGGGCTCCGGGAACCAGCTTTTGGGCGCCGGCTACCAGATTGCTTTCGATCATGATGCCCATCACGCGGCGGTCTCCGCCGGCAATCTGGCCGGATACGTCATGGCAAACGGCGGCCTGCTTGCGGTGATCTTTGCCGCTGTTGGCGTGGCTGCAGTCGACCATGATGCGTGGGGCGACGCCGGTTTTTTCCATCTGTTCGGCGGTGGAGGCGACGGAGGCGGCGTCGTAGTTGGTGACCTGGCGTCCGCCGCGGAGGATGATGTGGCAATCGGGATTGCCGGAGGTGAGCATGATGGAAGCCTGTCCGGATTCGGAGGTACCCAGAAAAGTATGCGGATGGCTGGCCGAAAGGATGGCTTCAATGGCGATCTGGACGTTGCCGGAGGTTCCGTTCTTGAATCCGACCGGACAGGAGAGGCCTGAGGCGAGCTGGCGGTGGACCTGGCTTTCGGTGGTGCGCGCGCCGATGGCTCCCCAGCTTACGAGGTCGGCGACATATTGCGGGGAGATCATGTCGAGGTATTCGGTGCCGGCGGGGACGCCCAT
>CAZWSD010000132.1:0-2379 GCA_964636535.1 uncultured Acidobacterium sp.
GCGCGATTACCGGTCGATTTCGCCGAGGACGATGTCGATCGAACCAATGACCGCCACGACGTCGGCTAAGAGTCTGCCCTCGCACATAGCGGGAAGAGCCTGCAATGTGGCGTAGGACGGGTTTCGCATATGCACGCGGTAGGGTTTGGCGGTGCCGTCGCTGACGACGTAGTAGCCCATTTCTCCGCGTGGTGATTCGACGGCCTGATAGACCTCGCCGGCCGGTACGGTGAAGCCCTCGGTGACGATTTTGAAGTGGTGGATGAGGGCTTCCATCTCGGTTTTCATTTTTTCGCGATCTGGGAGGACGACCTTGGGGGCGTCGGCCTTGATGGGGCCTTCGGGCATGCCATCGAGGGCCTGGGTAGCGATCTTGACAGACTCGCGCATTTCTTCGAGGCGGACGAGGTAGCGTGCCCAGACGTCGCCCTGGGTAGAAGTGGGGACCTTGAACTGAAAGTTTTCGTAGCCGGAGTAGGGTATGTCGCGGCGGAGATCCCAGTCGACACCGGAGGCGCGCAGCGGAGGTCCGGTGACGCCGAGGGCGATGGCCTGCTCGGCGGAGAGGTGGCCGACGCCTTTGAGGCGATTGACCCAGATGGGGTTGCCGGTGAGGAGGTTTTGATATTCGTCGATTTTCTCCGGCATTTTTTTGAGCAGGGCGCGGACGCGGGGGAAGAAGTCCAGTGGGGCTTCGAGGGCGAGGCCGCCGATCCGGAAGTAGGAGGTCATCATGCGCTGTCCGGCAAGAGCTTCAAAGAGGCGGAGGAGTTCTTCGCGCTCGCGGAAGCAATAGAGGAAGACGGTGAGCGCGCCGATGTCCATGGCGTGGGTGCCGAGCCAGACGAGATGGGACTGGAGGCGGGTGAGCTCGTTCATGAGCACGCGCATCCACTGCGCGCGAGGGGGGATTTCAAGCTGGAGGAGCTTTTCGACGGCGAGGCAGTAGGCCAGGTTGTTGGTCATCGGGCAGAGGTAATCGAGGCGGTCTGTCATGGGGACGACCTGCTGGTAGAACTTGGCTTCGCAGTTCTTCTCGATGCCGGTGTGGAGGTAGCCGATGTCGGTGACCAGTTTGACGACGGTTTCGCCGTCGATTTCGACGACGACGCGGAGGACGCCGTGGGTGGAGGGGTGCTGCGGTCCCATGTTAAGGACCATGGTGTGGGACTGTGAGTCCTGCTGGTGGGAAGGCTTGACGAGGCGTTCGGTGGGTACAAAGTCAGCGATTTCCGGCATCGAGCGCGACATTAGCGGTAGCCCTCCACGGGATAGGTCTTTTGCAGGGGATGGCCTTCCCACTCTTCGGGCATCATGATGCGGCGGAGGTCGGGGTGGCCCTGGAAGCGAACGCCGAAGAGATCCCACACTTCGCGTTCGTACTGATTGGAGGCGGGCCAGACCGAGGTGATGGACTCGACGGCGGGGTCGTCGCTGGTGACGAGAACCTTGAGGCGAACGCGCTCCTTGAGCTGATGGGAAAGCAGATGATAGGAAAGCTGGAAACGGGGCTCGGCCGGGTACCAGTCGACGGCGGTGAGATCGCAGAAGAAGTTGTAGCCGGCGGCGCGGACAATTTCGCAGGCGCGGCGAATCGACTGCGGGGGGATGGTAAGGGTGAGCTCGTTGCGGTGGAATTTAGCGTCGGAGATGAATTCAGTGCCGGCGCTGTTGAGCGCCTGAATGGCAGGATTGCCGGGGAGTGTTGCGGTTACCGCTTCCTTGCCGGTGATCGGTTCGTTAGCCACGCTTCGTATTGCCTCGATTCCGTTGAGAGGTAATTAGAGATCGCCCCGGTCGCTGGACCAGTCGAGGATGCCTTTCTTCCAGACGTAAAAAATGCCGACGACGACAAAGCCGAGGTAAACGATCATTTCCCAGAAGCCGAACATGCGGGAGCCGGTAAGGATGGGCAGATGCCTGTAAATGACGGCCCAGGGGAGCATGAAGACGGCTTCTACGTCGAAGAGGATGAAGAGCATGGCGACCATGTAGAAGCGGACGGAGAATCGCCCGCGGGCGTCGCCTTCGACAGGGACGCCGCATTCATAGGCGTCAAGCTTTGCCTTGGAGGCGCGTCCCCTTCCAATGACCCAGGAGAGACCTGCAATGGCCAGGCCCAACCCTGCCGCAACGACGACCTGGATGAGCAGTGGGAGGTAGTTCCAAGTGTAGGGATGACTTTGCATAGTGACAGGAGGAGGGTTGTGCCAACGCCCTCATTTCGAATCTAGTTCTGCGACTGTCAAGAGACAAGGGAAGGGCGTGGCATCGGATGGTCAACATGCGATTGGATTCAATATTGGCGGGGTGAAGCTAATCGCATGAAAATAAACGGCTCAGTGGATGTCTTCGAGTTCTTCCCTGGAGAGGTCTCGG
>CAZWSD010000132.1:2389-8120 GCA_964636535.1 uncultured Acidobacterium sp.
AGGAGGGTTGTGCCAACGCCCTCATTTCGAATCTAGTTCTGCGACTGTCAAGAGTCAAGGGACGGGGGGAGGGTCTCAAGTGGTCAGTATGCGATTCGATGCAATATTGGCGGGGTGAATCGAATCGCATGAAGATAAACGGCTCAGTGGATGGCTTCGAGTTCTTCCCTGGAGAGGTCTCGGATGTGGGTGGCTCCGGTGTCGATGGTGCGGCGGTGATGTTGCGGTTTTGCCGGTTTCGTGCAATCGGGCTTTGATTGTTCCTTGACAAAGCGTCTCGGGGGGGGGGCAATATCGCGTTTCAAATTTTTCACTGCTGTTCTTAGCTTCGCAGTTTTCTCCTGAAAGATCGCGTTGTAGTGGTGAGGATGCTGTCGGAGGCATTTTCACGGCGCTAATGACGATTTTCAAAGCTGTGAGGCAACAATCTCGTCGTCTTTGGCAAATTCAAACCCGCTAAACAAGAGATTATGGGCATTCTTCGTGTGTCAAGCCATTTCGAGTGGCCTGTTGGCTCTTGTAGCCGAATTTGACGAAAGGATTTGTACTAATGGACTTTGGACGAGGGCATCTAACATTATTCAGCAAGGCGACAGTTTTGCTTGTCTTCGCATCAACTTTCGCGTTAATGACAACTGGCTGTACTCACCCTGTAAACGTCACTTATTCTTTAGCTCCGAGCGTAAGCTACAGCACCAAAAATGGCCTCACCACAGGCGTTATAGGTACGATTAAGGTTACCCCACAAAGTCAGGTGGTCGGTCTCACCCCTGGAGATTTGCTGGCCGCAACGCCCGCTGATGGCAGCGTAGTGGCGTTTTACCCGACCGGCTTCTCCTACAGTTCTAGCGACCCAGCTACGGCTACGTTCACGGCGACTACCGACACCGGCTACAGTTCGACCACGGTTGTCGAGCTTCAGCAGTGCAACTGTTATGTTGGCGCGGTCCCGACCGGTTACAGCGCGTATGCTTTCCAGATTGCTAGTTCGAACGTGAGTGCCTGGGAAGCGTGGATGGCCCAAGTCGCCGCGAATACCGACGCGAGCGCCAACATCTCGGTGAGTTCGACCATCGCAGCGAGCGAGGTTAACCCGCCAGCCGGCACGTATAACGCAACTTCAGGAGCCGTAGATCAAAGTGGCGAAACCATTGCGACCGCCACCGCTCCCATCACAGTTGCGCCCCCACCGACCGTCGGATGCGGAGCAGGAAATAACCACGTGATATGCACCAAGCCCTAAAGTGTGGAGGGGAGTAATCCGATGAAGTCCTTGGGTATCTGCTTTGCGTTTCTTTGCCTGGCGGGATTGCTTGCAGCTCCGCCGGCTCTCTGCCTTCCGTGGTTTTTAAGCGGAAGGATCGTTCTTCCATTCGGGATATATCGCGGGCTAATCGTCACGGGCATGTCGTTGAACGGCAAGCCCGGGCAAAACTTCATTATCGACACGGGGTGCACTACGACCCTGTACAACCCCTCGGCTGTCCATGCAGAGGGGCTCAGGACTGTTCCCCGCCATGTACCGGTGCAATCGTTGGCTGGCGATTTCACCGTGGACTCCGTGGTTCCACACGCGACCATCTTTGGCTATGGCCTGCGGATCGGCGGAGGTGGGCCAGTCGTCGATCTGCAGGCGGTACAGCACTACCTCGGCATCCGGCTGACCGGAATTATCGGTGCTGACACCATTACGTCACGCCCAATTCTATTGGATTACCAGACCAGGAAGATCACGATGTTTCTCAGAAAGCGTATGCCGCACTTTTCTGGAGGTTCAAAGATTCGGCTGGAGCCTCCCCCTCCGGGAGCGGAGAGATTCAGCAGGCCTGTGATTCGGGCCACGCTGGAGTTGCCAAGCGGCAAGCTCGTGAAACTTAAACTGACGATTGACACGGGTTCTGTCGATGGGTTGAGCCTGCATGAGCCCTTTGCGAAGAAATACGGGCTTCTTCCGGTAGGTCCGAAACGCACTGTCAAACAGTTGGGCCTCGGAGGTGCGGGCTATCGAGATGTGCCAGTTTCCGTGCCTGCGCTTTTTCTTGGTAGCCAAAAGATTGTCAATCCGAGTACATTTTGCGATACGAAAGCAATTGGAGTGGCAGGCAGCACTAAAACGGACGGCGAAATCGGCTATAAAATTCTCTCCCGCTTCCGGGTCTTCATCGATTCACCGCGCCGCTTTGTCATCTTTGAGCCTGTAGCGCGAAGTTAGTCGCTTCCAGCATTCGCGCTGTCGATTCCAGTCATTTTCTTTGATCCAAATCCTAAACTGGGCATGGTTGCGGAGTCGGATCGTGCGAGGTTGGGCTGGCTTCGTCAAAGCGTAGCGGTTACATGGCTTCGAGTTCTTCCCTGGAGAGGTCTCGGATGTGGGTGGCGAGGAACCAGCGGTAGCCGAAGGGGTCTTTTACGCCGGCCATGCGGTCGCCGTAGGGCTGGTCGGCGGGCTCGCGGAAGCCGGTGGCTCCGGCATCGATGGCGCGGCGGTAGAGGGCGTCGCAATCTTCCGTGTAGACGAGGAAGCTGACGGGCGAACCGTTGAAGTGCTGGATGGAGCATGCTTCGATGGAGGGGGAGTCGTCGGCCATCATGAGGACGGAGTTTCCGATTTCGATTTCGGCGTGGGTGATGCGACCGTCGGGGTTGGTCATGCAGAGGCGTTCGGTGGCGGCGAAGGCGCGCTGGTAGAAGCCGATGGCGGCGCGGGTGTTCTGGAACATGAGGTAGGGCTGGACGGAGTGGTAGTTTTCCGGGATGGGCTGGACGGGCATGGGTGCAATCTCCTTGTGCCACTGATTCTGGGCCTGGCAGGAGAGGATTGCTTGTAAGAAAAGGAATCGGAGCGGAATCAGTCGAGCGGAACGTGGTTGAGGTGCTCGGTTGCGCGGATGAGGTACTCGCCGGGCGTGAAGCCCGAGAGTTCGCGGAAGTCGTGGTTGAAGTGGGGCTGGTCGTAGTAGCCGCAGTCGAGGGCAAGCTGCGTCCATTCAACCTGAGATTGTTGATGGACGCGAGTGAGAACGTGCTGGAAGCGCCGCACACGGCAGAATGCCTTGGGAGACAAGCTCCACCTGCCGGAGGAAGAGCTGGCCGAAGCGGCGATGGCTGAGGCCTATGCGATCGGCGAGGGCGGGGATGCTGACGGGGGAAGGATTGCGGGTGAAGTAGCGGAGGGCGAAGTCGACGGCAGCGTGGGATTTGCCGCGGCGTATCAAGGTGGAGAGCAGATGCTGCTCGGCGCGGGCGAAGATTTCGGCAGGGGAAGCGGCCAGCAACAACTGCTCGCGTAGCTGGTGGGCGGAGGTCGACCAGAGATCGTGAAGGGAGACGCTTTGATTCGCCAGTTTGGAGGCGGGCATCTGGAAGAAGGGCCAAGCGCCGCCAGCGCGGGACTGGATACCGAAGACGCGCTCCTGCTGGGCCGAGTCAATGACGAAGGGGCGTGTGCGGGGTCCGCTGACGACCGCGCAGCCGTAACTCTGGAAGCGGTCTCGATGTTGGCTCTCGTAGATACGGATGGGGTCTTCGCGCAGGTTGAAGATGATGCTGGCTTCGTCGTTGGGCATGAGCTGCTCCTGGGCGTGGCCCTGCGGCGCGCCCTCCCAGTACCAGAAGCAGGCGACGAGGCCTTGCAGCAGTCCGCCTGGGCGATGGAGCGCGTAGTTCATGGGCGAATGATAGTCCACAGACGCAGGCTCTGGAGCGGTCGGCACCGGAGAATGCTCGACGAGAGATGTTTCATTCGCGGCCTTGCCAGCGGATTGGATTTTGGCTGCCGTGAAAACAGGCGATAACGGTGAGAGAATCATCCGGTTCCATGACGAACATGAGGCAGTAGGGAAAGTGTTGGAGCCTGGCGCGGCGGACGCTCTTGTGTATGGCGGGGAATTGCTGAGGGTTGGCCCGCATGCGCTCGATGACTGCCTCGACTTCTGAAAGGAAGCGGCGACCGAGGCCGGTGACTTCGTTTTCGTACCAGTCCTGTGCGTGGATGAGCTCGTATCGCGCAGCGAGGGTGAAGATGACCGGGCGGGTTATGGGCACCGGCGGTCCAGCTCGGCCTTCAGTGATTCCCAGGTCACGCCTTGTTGCCGGTCTGTGTCGAGAGTGGCGAGGCGGCGGTCCAGTTCCTCTGTTTGCGCGGTGGAGACGGGGAGCTGGTTGTCTTCCAGGCTGTCCCAGAGCTGCGTGATGAGGGCGAGCCGCTCTGGCGGTGTGAGCCGGGAAAGCTCGTTTTGTGAGAGTAGCTCCATACCTTGAGGATAGGAGAAGTGGTGGGTGGGGACAAGTGTTTTGCATCCGGTCCAAGCTGAGCCTGGACCGGGCACAGGGGCTTGCTTGCGCCTTGAACGATTGTCTAGTCGCGCACGGGCGTGAGTTGCATGGGCTGGGTGAGGCTGAAGACGATTTCGGTGTTGGCGGGGAGATTGAGTGAGTCGGGACGCTGCAGGAGCATATGCGCGCTGACGGCTCCAGCGCCGACCAGGCTGCCGATGAGGGCGCCGCCGGGGCCAAACTTTGCGCCGACGAGGGCGCCGAGGCCTGTGCCTGCGCCGTATTCGGCGGTGTCCTTGGCGAGGTGCATTTTGGGCTGGAAGGTGCCTTCCTGGGTGGTATTGGTGTGCGGCGAGGAGGCGTAAACGGCCTCGGCATCCATGCGATAGGCTTTGCCATCGGGGAGCAGGATGAAGTGAGGGGTCAGCCGCAGTGTAGCGCGCGAGATGAGGTGTCGGCCTGGATGTACATCGGTGACGACGCCGCGCAGCTCAGAGCCGGCGGGGATGACAAGCTGGGGTCCGCGATAGACGGGGGAGACGACGGTGGCGCGGAAGGGAGTGCCTTGTGGCGTAGTGCTGGTGGACAACGGCTGCAGGAGTCTTACCGTGATATTGGTGCCTGGGTTGATGGCGTTGGGGATGAAAGGAATGACGCTGACAACATTGAAGCCGGGATCGGAGTTGCGGTTCTGGAGTTGGGCATCCTGGGCTTCGACCTGCTGTAAGGCGGTCTGATCGGGAAGCCTGGTGACGATACCGAAGTCAGTGTTGTTGTAGCGATTCGGGTTGCTATCAGGAATCGGGGTGGAGGAAGGGGCAGAGTTTCCAGCGGCTGGCTCGCCATAGGTTGCTGCCGGCGCCGCAGAGCTGGTGGCAGGTTGCTGGATGGGCGGCTGGGACTGGGAGGCGGGCGTGGATTGCGCGGGCACTGCCGGCGAGGGTTTCGCCGGCGCGTAGGATGGCGGGGTCAAGGGCTCGTTGGCGACGATGGGAGTATCCGGCGGGTTGGACACGCCGGAGTACTGATTTTGATTGTTCTTTTTAGAGTTGTTCTGCTGCGCGTTGGCGCAGGAGCCGTTGAGAAGGGCGCCGCCGATGAGTGCGACAGATGCGAGTTGGAAGAACTGCTTCATACGAAGACTCCTTGACGAGCCGGTTGCGAAGGATTTGGCCCTCTTGGGGGACGACTTAAAAGTTAGACGCATACAGATGGACCCGGATCGCGCGGAAAATGTTGCCCGGCAATTGCGCAGTGAAACCGGGGAGAGGGGCGCGAGGGCCGCTGAAACAAGGGTATTCGAGTTGGGGAGGCGAAGCCAGAGGGTGCAAATGACACGAACCAGCGCGGTTACCGCAACGGTGGAAAAATCGGTGTGACGGCAAACACATGGGACGGGCGGGTCTTTGTTAGAATCGGCAAGGAACACAGGCTAAATGGGCGATTTTGTTGACGT
>CAZWSD010000133.1:0-8099 GCA_964636535.1 uncultured Acidobacterium sp.
CCGTGAAAACCTCTTCCACATTCCGCATCCGTCGGCCCAGCCTTTCGATCTTGCCGGAGACCTGCGCGACCTCATCTCCGCTCTTCTTCTTGCCGCCGGGAGATTCCTCCCGCTCACTCTCGGCCTGACTCTGCTCGAGCATGTCCAGCCGCCGGCTGATGATTTCAATCGGAGCAAGCGCCAGATTCGCGACCCCCGCCGAGATGGCGAGTGAGCCCAGGAGCAGCAATACCGCTAGCGAGATCGATTCAATCAGCCATGGACGCAGCGAATTCCGCAGGAACGTCGTGCGAACATCCAGCTCAATGTTCAGGAAGGGCTTGCCGCTCAGATCCAGTCCAAGCGCCAGTCCATATACTTTGGGCGGCCCGAATACGATATGCAGAAACTGCCGCATCGTCAGCTTCCGCAATGAAGAATAAGCCGGCCGGGGGGTGAGAATCTGCCCCTCCAGCGTGGGGTCCGGCGCTGATACTAAAACCTGGTGCTGCTGATCGGTGATCGTGACGTCCTGCACAATCTGCGAGTAGTCCACGATCGAATTCATCACGGTGATCAGGCCAGGACTGGACTGCAGGGAACTAACCACCGCCGTATGCACCGACGCGGGATTATTTACATCAAATTTCTGATCGTTCAGGCCCACTTCCAGCGCCTGACGCGCGGCAAAAAGCACCTGATGCGCCTGGCTGTCGGTCGAAGCATAGGACTCGTTGAGGTAGACTTGCAGCAGTTGTCCAACAAATAACCAGGCAATCGAAACCACGCACCCAAACACAAGGGCTGTAATCGCCAGAACGAGTTTTGTCTTGAGCTTCATAGCACTCTGTCAGACTTCGGCCCGTCCCATCTATTCCTCTATAGAGGAATCACTTCCGCCGCTTTTCTGCAAGTATTCTTTTAACTTGTTATGAAGCGTCTTCAGGCTGATGCCTAGAATCTCGGCGGCCTTCGTCTTGTTATTCCGCGTTGACTCAAGCGTCTTCAGGATCAACATGCGTTCGGCTTCGTCCACCGTCGTGCCCACCTCCACCTGCACGGCATTGGCCGGAACCTCGGCGGCGGACCGGGAACTCCGGTTGCCGAATCCGGATGGAAGATGCTTGACCTGCAATTCATCGCTTCCGCACAGGATGACCGCCCGCTCAATGGTATTGCGCAGTTCGCGAACGTTGCCCGGCCAATCATAGGCCATCAGCCGGTCGTGAAGCTCCGCGTCCATTCCCTTGATGTGGCGCCCATGCTTCTCGTTCATCTCGGCGATCATCCGCTCCACAATGGCCGGTAAATCATCCTTATGATCGCGCAATGGGGGCATGTGCACGTTGAACACGTTCAGCCGATAAAACAGGTCGCCCCGCAGATGTCCATCCGCAACGGCTGTCTCCGGATCTTTATTGGTCGCGGCCAGCACGCGAACGTCGATGGGCGTCTCAATCTTGCTGCCCAGCCGCCGATAGCGGCGGTCTTCCAGCACCCGCAGCAGCTTGGCCTGCGTCCCAATCGGCATCTCGCCGATCTCATCCAGCAGCAGCGTCCCTTCTTCGGCCAGTTCAAAGCAGCCGGCGCGACGCTCCACGGCGCCCGTGAATGCCCCCTTTTCATGTCCAAAAATCTCACTCTCTATCAGCGATTCAGGAATCGCCGCGCAATTGACCGCCACAAACGGCTTGCTGCGACGCGGGCTCAACTCATGCAGAGCACGCGCCACCAACTCTTTGCCGGTGCCGCTTTCGCCCGTAATGAGAACTGAAACATTGGTCGGAGCCACGCGCTCAATGAGCCCGAATATCTCCTGCATCGCCCCAGAGCCGCCTACCAGCAGCCCCAGCGAAGCCACATTGCGCCGAGGCTCATGCGAGGCCTCCTCCTGCCGCTGCGTGGCCAGTTGGCGCGACACGCTCGCAAGGATCGTCTTCAGCCGGATCGGATCTACCGGCTTTTGCAGATAGTCGAAGGCTCCAATCTTCATCGCTTCAACGGCGGACTCAATAGAACCTTGCGCCGTCAGTACGATCACTGCGCGCTGCTCCTGCTGGCGGTTCAGCTCCTCCAGCAAACGCATGCCATCCATCCGCGGCATCTTCAGATCCGTTACCACAATGCCTGGATGCCACACTTTCACCTGGTCCAGAGCTTCCATCCCATCCCGCGCCGTGGCCGTGCGATATCCCCACCCGTTTACCAGCTCAGCCAGCCCGGTCAGCGCGTGAGGTTCATCTTCCACAATCAAAACCTTTTCCTGAACCATGTTTCCTTCCGACTGGTGCCTGTTGCGGTCATGCTGAAGTGTATACACCCTCGCCGTCCCGGAAATCGGGCCTGAATCGTCGCTCTGGGACGGAAAACTCCCGTCATCTGTATCATACGGGTATGCTGGATTTTGAGATATCCCCATCGGAAACCGCCACTCTGCTGCAGGCCGCCCGTGAAGGCAACCCCTCGGATTTCGTGCTTCTGGATGTCAGAGAGCACGTCGAATACCAGACTGCGCGCGTGGACGGTAGCCTTTTGATTCCGATGCGGGAGATTCCTTCCCGCCTGAATGAATTAAACCCGGATGCCCACATCGTAACCATGTGCCACGCCGGCGTCCGTTCCATGAATGTTGCCCTCTGGCTGCGCGACCAGGGGTTCGATCGGGTTCAGTCTATGCGCGGGGGCATCGACGCCTGGTCCTGCACTGTCGATCCGGCCGTGCCCCGCTACTGAGGCTGCCCAGGCCAGACAGTGTGGCGTCCAGAATCTCAGTAGCTTCTCCCACACCGGGGAAGAACACCAGCCCACACTTTATCGTGCAGATTTTTCAGGCTTTACGTCAGAATTGCAGGTAGGAATTTCATCCTCCCGCGGATGTGCCGACCTCTAACCGCGGGCACGCAAGGTCGGGATTCCCCCTCGCCGCGCAGGGTTCCCATACCTCGTTCCGATGCTGGCCTCCCGTACAATGTTCTGTCGCGTCCTTCAATTTCTGTATTTCGGAGGGTCCATGTCTTCTCCCGCTATCGAATATGCCCACAAAAATCAGGAACGTTTCCTTGAGGAGCTGAAGGCCCTCCTGCGCATTCCGTCCATCTCTACGCTGCCCGAGCATAACGGAGATGTCCGCCGCGCCGCTGGCGTGCTTGCCGCCGACCTGCGTTGCATCGGCATGGAGCACGTCGAAGTCATCGAAACCCCCGGTCATCCCTTGGTCTATGCCGACTGGCTGCACGCCGGAGGCAAACCTACCTGCCTCGCCTACGGCCATTACGACGTCCAACCCGCCGACCCCCTCGACGAGTGGAAATCTCCGCCCTTTGAGCCCACCGTGCGAGACGGCAATATATACGCGCGCGGTGCCGTGGACGACAAGGGCCAGATGCACATGCACCTCAAGGCGCTGGAGTCGCTGATGAAGTCCTCTGGCGGCAAGCTACCCCTCAACGTGCGCGTCATCCTCGAGGGCGAAGAGGAAGTCGGCGGTGAGCAGATAGCCAACTTTGTCAAAATCCACCCGGAGCATCTTAAGGCCGACTTTGCCCTCGTCTCCGACACGGAAATGTTCGCCCCCGAACTCCCCACCCTCTGCGTAGGACTGCGGGGCATGATCTACACAGAAATCGAAGTCCGCGGCGCCATGACCGACCTGCACTCCGGTATGTATGGCGGCGCGGCCCCCAACCCCTTCGTCGCTCTCTGCCAGATTATCGCCGCGCTCAAGGACCGCGACGGCCGCATCCAGATCCCGGGCTTTTACGCCAAGGTGAAATCACCCACCCAGGACGAACTGAAGGCCTGGCGCGGTCTTCCGTTTGACGAGGAGCATTACCGCAAGACCGAAATCGGTTCTCCCAGCCTCGTCGGCGAGCCGGGCTTCTCCGCCATCGAACGCACCTGGGCGCGCCCCACGCTCGACGTCCACGGCATGCCCGGTGGCTTCACCGGCGCCGGCGCAAAGACCGTTATCCCCGCCAAAGCCGCCGCGAAGGTCTCCATGCGCCTCGTGCCCGACATGACCGTCGAAGACACCTTCGCAAAATACAAGGCCTTCGTTGAATCGCTGAAACCAGCCGGCGTCACCGTCAACGTCCGCCTCATCCATCAGGGCGAGGCCATGGTCGTCGCCACCGACAACTCCTACATCGACGCGGCCACCCGCGCCATGAAGGAAATCTGGGGCAGGGACACCGTCTTCATTCGCTCCGGCGGCTCCATCCCGATCGTCGGAGACTTCGAGCGCTATCTAGGCATTCCCTCCGTCATGATGGGCTTCGGCCTGCCGGACGACAATCTCCACGCACCCAATGAGAAGTTCCACCTGGCCAATTACTATCGCGGCATAGACTCTATCATCCGTTTCTTTCAGGAGGTCGGAGCCGCCTGAACATGAGGGCATTTCTTCTGGCAGGCGGGCGCAGCCGCCGCATGGGCCGCGACAAGGCGCTGCTGCAAATTGCCGGGCAGCCGCTGGTTGCCTTTATGCTCGGCAAGCTGGCTTCGATGGGGCTCGAAACCGCTATCTGCGGCAACCGGCCTGATCTCGCTCACCTCGCACCGGTCCTTCCCGATGTCACCGTGTCTGGCGAGGAGAGCCCAGGTCCGCTTGCCGGTATACTCGCCGCCCTGGAAGCTTCCAACTCCGCGCTCAACTTCTTTCTCGCTGTCGACATGCCGGGTATCCCGGTCAACTTCCTCCATTGGATGATCGACCGCGCCAACAGCACCCAATCTCCAGCGACCATCCCGCTCGTCTGCGCTCGCCCGCAGCCACTGTGCGCCGTTTACCATCGCGAGCTCGCATCCGGCATCCGCCACTCGCTCAATTCCGGCCAACGCCGCGTCTTTCCTGTTCTCTTCCGCGCGGCGCGCCGTATGGATACGTTCGACGTAGAATCAATCGTCGCTGCGGACGCCGTCGACCCGCTTCCTGAAGGCTTTCCCCACCAATGGTTTCGCAATCTGAACACTCCACCTGAGTTTGCGCTCTATGCCGTCCGCCATCCATCGAATAAGCTGTAAGGAGAGAACGAAGATTGACTCAGCCTGACAAGCCGCCCATCGAAATTCAAGACGACTTCGACCACAAGCCCTCCACCGGGCCGGACGGCCACGCCACCACGCACCCGCGTCACCACGCCCAGCCATATATTGCCTTTGAGCACGTCTTCAAGGCTTTTGGAAACAACGTAGTACTCGACGACGTCAGCTTTTATGTGATGCCCGGCGAGGTGCTTTGCATCCTGGGCCGTTCCGGGGTGGGAAAGTCCGTCTCGCTCCAGCACATCGTCGGATTTCTCAAACCGGACAAAGGTCGCATCAAGGTCGCCGGCGAAGACATCACCGATTTCACCGACAAGGAGATGCAGACCATCCGACGCAAAGTCACCATGGTCTTTCAGACAGGCGCGCTTTTTGACTCGCTGAGCGTCCGGGAGAACGTCGCCTTTCCTCTGCGCGAGCGCGGCGAACTGGAGGAGATCCAGATTCAACAGATCGTGACCGGCCTGCTCGAAATGGTCAACGTGGTCCATATGGCAGAAGACCTGCCTTCCGAGCTATCTACCGGCATGAAGCGCTCCGTCGCCATCGCGCGCGCTCTGGCTGCGCAGCCTGAGGCAATCCTCTACGACGAGCCCACCACCATGGTTGACCCCCTCATTGCGCGCCTGCTTGGAGACCTTATCCTGAAACTCAAGCGTCAACTACGGCTTACCAGTATCGTCGTGACTCATGACATGAGGTTTGCTCAACGGCTGGCCGACCGGGTACTGTTTCTGCATCAGGGCAAAGCGCACTTCTTTGGCACCATGGAAGAAATGAAGCGCTCTAACGACGAAGTATTGCAGCAATTTCTGGAACTGGATGAACTGGTTCTGCCAGGGGCGTAACGACTTCATGGAGCAGGCAAGCCCACAAGATTTCACAGGCACATGGCGCCTGTTGGAATACTCTTTTCACCACGAAGACGGTGCCGTCGAGCATCCCTGGGGAGATCAGGTCGCAGGATATCTCATCTACAGCCCGCAGGGATTCATGAGCGCCAACCTCAGCCCAGCGCACCGCAGTTGGCGTTTCCGCCGTGCTCGCCTCAAGGCGGAGGTTCCAGCCGCGGACGACCAGGGCAAGTCGAGGTTTGTCCGTCGCGGCGTGCCCCGCGACTACATTGCCTACTCCGGTCGATTTCAGATCGAAAACGACCATATCATCCACCACGTTGAAGTCAGTCTGTTTTCGCACTGGGTTGGCTTGCCGCAGGTGCGTCACTACCAGTTCTCAAGCAACCAGCTCACCCTCCGAACACCCCCTATTAACAGTGGTCGCGACCGCGTCGTAGCCGAACTCCGCTGGGAGCGGGTCAGCTGAGGGCGGCCCGCCCCTGGCTTCCGATACACTGTCAAGGTGAAGATTGCGCTTGCCCAGATCAATCCGACCATCGGAGACTTCGGGGGCAATGTCCGGAAGATTCTTGAGTTCACCCAGCGCGCTGTTGATGCCGGCGCCCAACTCGTCGTTTTCCCGGAGCTGGCCGTCTGCGGATATCCACCGGCCGACTTGCTCGAGAAGCCGGTCTTTGTCGCCCGCGCCGAGGAGGCCATGGCGCAGATCGCGCAGGCCACGGCGCACCTTCCCGTTGCCATCGTCTGCGGATACGTCACGCCCGCGCCACACGGCAGCGGCAAGCATGTCATGAATTCAGCCGCGCTGATCAGCAACGGCCATGTAGAGTTCGTCCAGTCGAAGATGCTCCTGCCCTACTACGATGTCTTTGACGAGCAGCGCTACTTCGCTCCCTCAAGACAGCAGCACGTCTGCCACTTTCGCGGCCAATCGCTGGCCATTACCATTTGCGAGGACGCCTGGAACGACAAGAGTTTCTGGGAGAATCGGCGCTACAGTGTCGATCCCATCGAAGAACTCACCCGCCAGGGCGCCACGCTCATCCTCAATCTTTCCGCTTCGCCTTACTGGCGCGGTAAGCGTGCTGTCCGCGAGCAGATGTTGGCCAGCATTGCTCAGGAGTACCGCATTCCCGTTGTTATGGTGAACCAGGTCGGCGGTAATGACAGCCTCATCTTTGACGGCAGCAGCGTCGCCGTCGCGCCCGACGGCAGCGTTCGCGCACGCGCCGCATCCTTCGCCGAGGACATGGTCTGCTTCGACTCCGATGCTTTCACAGGCGATATCCATAGCCGCGCGACCAGCTCAGAAGAGGACAAAACCGCCGGATTGCTGGAGGCTCTCGTTCTGGGCACCCGCGACTACGTCCAGAAATGCGGCTTCTCCAAGGCTGTGATCGGACTCAGTGGCGGGATTGACTCCGCGCTGGTTGCTGTCATCGCCGTGCAGGCCCTGGGGGTCCAGAACGTGCACTGCTACGGCATGCCGAGCGCGTTCTCTTCGCAGGGCTCCATTGACGACAGCCGCGAACTGGCAAAGAACCTCGGTGTCGCCTTCGATGTGCTTCCTGTTAACGACCTCTATGATCAATACCTGATGACGCTGTCCGGGGTCTTTGCCGGACGCGCCCCGGATACAACGGAAGAGAACATCCAATCGCGAATTCGCGGTAACCTGCTCATGGCCGTCTCCAATAAGACCGGCGCACTCGTGCTCACCACCGGCAATAAAAGCGAAATGTCCACAGGATACTGCACACTCTACGGCGATATGGTGGGCGCGCTTGCGGTGATCGGTGATGTCGTAAAGACGCAGGTCTACGCTCTCTGCCGCTGGATCAATCGCGAAGGGCAGATGATCCCCCACGCGATCCTTGAAAAACCACCATCCGCCGAGTTGCGCCCCGGCCAACGGGACACTGACTCCCTGTTACCTTACGACCAACTCGATCCCATCGTCGAAGCCTACGTCGAGCGCTACGAAAGCGCAGAGCGCATCGCCGCTTCGCTGCATCTTGACCTCAACACCGTGCGGTCTGTCATTCGTTTGATTGAGCGCGCCGAGTACAAGCGCCAGCAGGCCGCTCCCGTTCTAAAAGTCACTCCCAAGGCATTTGGCCTCGGCCGCCGCTTCCCGATCGCGGTAAAGGTTGAGGTCTGAGCATTTTCCCAATCACACCATGAGAAAGGCATTAGAAAGGCACAAGATGAAACTTCGCC
>CAZWSD010000134.1:0-8090 GCA_964636535.1 uncultured Acidobacterium sp.
CTTCCGGTCGTGGCCATGCCCACTTCCTTGCGGGCGAACTCATCAGCGCAGCAGACAGCATGAGTGCCGCGCTGCGGAACCACCGGCGGCTGGATGACCTGCTGGCCAAGACCCTGCCCGGTGGGCCACGGCGCACCGCCCGCCTGCCGCCTGTTGTTCCACCATGGGCCAACGTACATGCAGGTGATGGACAGACGCGGGTTGGCGGATGCGCGCGAACAGTGGGGGCTCATCGCGGCGGCACATGATGTGCCGGAGCCGATTTGCCAACCGCTGCTTGATGGAAGCGCTGCTCGTCGCGAGGCGCAGCCGGCTGGCGTGAAGAATCACGTCTTGGTCGAAGTGGGGTGATCGCGCGATGCCTATCTCCCGACGCGGCGCACGCGTCCAGTCCGAGGGTCCACGCATGAAAACGCAGCTGATCGTCCTCGTCGCCCTGTTAGTCTTTCCGTTGGTTGCCTTGGGGTCAGCCTTGCTCGCGGAGCGCCTGATGGGTCCGCGCCCCCGCAGGAAAGGCCGTGCGCGTGGCAAACCCCGCGCGGCCAGGAAGAAAGCGCAAGCTGCACCGAAGCGCGACACGCCTCGGGGCTGACCCAGCTGCCGCGCGGCGCATCGCCTGCGACAGCCCGATACTGAAAGAATTCGGTTATTTGCAAAAGGTGATCCGCTCCGCTTTGTGCAACTGAGCCAAGACTCTCGCGATGCGCGCCTCGCGATCACGGGCGGCACGCTCGCGAATGGCTTGCTGGCGCCGGTGGGTCGCACCCGGATCGTCGTGCACTTCGCGCTTGAGCTGTTCGACCAGCGTTCGCGCACCTGCCTGGCACTGCTTGAGCTTCTCCCGACGCCGGAACGACGCCGCACCGGCGTACGCCCGCACCCGCATCCCATCTTGCGCGATCCGCTTCATCGTCACCGCGCCACTGGCCAGCAGGCTCGCCACGTTCGCCGTCAGCAGCCGATCCAGAAACTCGCCCTCACCCACCCGAAAGTCCGACAGCGTGTGGTGATTCACCCACACCCCGCCGCACAGCCAGCGGTACGCATTGTGCGCATCGCACAACCGCGTCAGCGCCCGCGCCGCTACCCATGCCCTCCAACGTCGCGCACAGCTACAGCGACAGCAAGATCTCCGGCGCGATCGCACTGCGCCCACGGCCGCTTTACACCGCCTTGATGCCCGCATACAGCGCCGACAGACCCGCGGACCCCTGAAAATCAATGACATAGCGCGCCAATTCGGGACAGGTCGAGCCAAAAGAATCAATGACCTGCCACTCGCTGCGTGATTCGCGCATGATTCGCATGAGGCGGCATTCCGGCGTGCTTACCGAGCAGCGGACGGCGCGGCTTGGCGCAATGCGCCTCGGGCATCCTTGACCCCGGGATCGGGTGGAAAATCCCGGAAGCGTCCGTCTTAGTCGAGTTTCCAGCGTTGCGTTCGGTGGTCATGGTGCGGGTCCCGTCACGGGGGTCGGGCCTCTTGCCCATCGGCTCTGCCCCGACGGGCTGGTAAACGGTCACAGTTGCGCGGAAGCGATCGGGGCCAAGGTCTTTCGTGCGCAGCGACCCGGAGGGGAAGGAATGGCCTGTGCCCTATGCAAAAGCGGGCTGAGGATCTGGGCTAATCAGGAATTCGTTTGCCGGTCGGACAGCGAAGCGATCGGCACCCTGGAAAAACCATGAAGCGACCTCCTGCTGCTCGCCGCGATCACAAACCTGGCACTTGTCTTGAGTCTGCATTGGGCAAGGGCGCAGCAGCACCGTACCCGATCCACGAGGCAGATGCACGCGGGGCTTGGAACAAGCAAGAAGATGCAGGAGATTCGCACAATTGCCCAAGTCGGCGTAGGGCTCAAGTGGTCGAGCGATATTCCCGAGGTCAGCACGCATCGACCATCGCGAATGCTCGAATGACGGGCGGTGGATCACGGAATACCGTCCAGAGGCGAATCCAATGGGTCGCCGGTGTGACGGGAATTGCCCTACTCGCCATCTGCCTCGTTGCTCACGGTCAAGCCAATCTGGCCTTGGCTCACGCACAACAGCTTCAGTCGGCGCAACGCTATTCCCGAGCGATCGAGGTATACAACCGGGTCTTGAAGGCCGCCCCCAGTGTCGCTGCTGCCTGGATGGGCCGTGGTCAGAGCAATCTCGCCTTGGCGCGCACGAGCGCCGCCAAAGCGGATTTCGCACACTGGCGCAAGGTCGATCCGACAAATCCCTATGCCTCGATCTGGTTGTATATCGCTTCTATTCGCGCACATGCGCGTGATGCCGGGCGCGCCCTGACGGTCCCAAGGGACACGGCGAACTGGCCGTTATCCATCATCCGCTACCTCGCCGGACAGACCGACTGGGAAACCATGTTCAATGAGGCGCTGGCCGCGCCGCGTGCCGTTCGCGATCGGGAACTCTGCGAGGCCGCCCTCGTCTTCGGCGAAAACGTACTGGCCGCCGGAAAGATGGAACCCGCCATGGAAGGCTTCACCGTCGCCCTGCGCCATTGCGCGTCACGCGGTGTCCTGCGGGCGCTCGCTCTATCCGAGTATCAAAGGCTTTATCGCGCGGGCTATCGAGACCGACCCGAAGAGTGACTGCTGCGAGTGATTCTGCGAATCCCGACGCGGGGGTGTATTCGTGATCCGATCACGGTCAACGCAAATCGTCCGCCAACAACTCCGTGTAGCGTGCACCCGGCAGGCATCTCTCCGCTATTGTCATTTTCGCCAAAAGCGGTGCACTGCCGGCGCCAAATCCATCGGCCACGACTGGGGTATCTGCGGTTCTGTATGTTGTTGTCTCAGACGGGTCGCAGATTGCAATTTTACCGCTCCAGGGCTGTTTGGGTGCCTCACTCCCGTGTCGCACTGCCGAGTTTACGTCAACGGTACGATCCATATTACGTAGCCATCCGCCGCAATTTCTGAGAGCGCCCGTCTAATGCTGAAACATTGCCGGTCGAACGGATCCAGAGAGCCCTGATGAGCCGCTATGACTCGATTGCAGTGCACTGGTGAGCATACTAATGCTCGGCACCGCAAGATCGGCGGCCAGAAAGTCAACCTGCCGACGGGCTGAACCGCAGCTCTAGCAGTCTGATATAAAGTGCAGAGATTCAGTCGCAAGGAAACTGGAATGACCAAATACCTCAAATGGCTCATCTGGCCCGTCGCAATTCTCGATTTCATTGCCATAAAGTGGCTCAAAGTCGATTGGATCGTCGGCGACTGGGACGCTGAACAACGGTTCGAGATGGGCCTCGCCCTGCTGATTGCGGCCGCGGTCGTCGCCTACTGGATCTGGGACCTCATAGCCACACGGCGTCGCAAGAGGTCCACCAATTGAAACCTCATCAATACTCCGCTTCGATGCGCCCCGCCTCTTGTCCCGGATGACTTCTCCGTGATCTCTCGCGCGACACCTCACGCTCGCTGCACCGCCCCCCGACGGCGCGCCATGGCGGGCTGCAAAAGGCGGCCAGTGTCCGGGAGATGTCCCGTCGAGTCGCCCGCCTGTCCGTCTGATGCAGCAGCATTATTGAGCAACCCGGACCCCGGTACAGATATGAACCGTCGCTGCCTCTGCACTGCAATCGCTGCCTTCTTTCTTTTGGGCACCGCTCTGGCGCACGCGCAGGAGATTGATGAGCTGCTCGATGGTGGCATACCTGGGGACTCGCAAGTTGGCGGCCGCCTCGGACCTTTGGCCCGCCCGACAATCCCACTGACAACGCCCACCGATCCTACTCTGGACCTGCCGCGCAACGTCGTGCAGCCCGTACTCCACGCCCGCCGCCTCCGGGCAAGCCGCACGGGTCAGCGAACCGAGGCGCTTGTCCAACCGCTGAAGGCCCCCCCGCGCGCCCCCTCAGACCGGCTCACTCCACCCCTGGTACTCACGAGCGTTGGGCCGACCTGGGTCACTGGACTTGGAACGACCTCAGGATTTGCAACGCTCACTTCGGCATCTATTACCGCTGTCGCCACACCCGAGGCGGTGAGGTCTACTACGCACCATCCTCCATTACGAGCGAGCGCTTTATCGACAGCCATCTCGCTCGCTCGGTACTGGTAAAGATCAAACGAGACATTGACCTACACCGCCGGGAATACGTGACTCATTGGGGCATCGACTTCTACGGCCATAGGTATTGGCGAGTCGTGATCGACTGCACTACCTGCAGGTGGTCGATGCGCTCCTGGGAATCCGGAGACCGCGATGGCCACACGCTGCGCCATCATGGCCAGAACGAGAGTCCGTTCCGAATAACCGCCGGCTCCGTAGCCTCAGTCCTCCAGGAGCGACTGTGCCATTAGGGGCGCATGTCATTCCTCGATTGAATCTAGTGATCATGCTGCCGTCCACAAAGATGAATTACCGCTCTCTTTGCACTCGCCCCGACGCTCCGGCGACTGATCAACGCCACAAACGCCGTCGAGAACGTGCACGCTCTGCTTCGCAAGATCATCAAGACCCGCAGCCACTTCCCAAGCGATGATGCAACCCCGAAACTGATCTGGATGGCGCTGGAGAACATCATGACCGGCCGGAACCGTACTATCAGGAAATGGGCCGAGAAGATGAACCAATTCGCCATTGCCCAAGGGGATCGCTTCGCGAGGAGATCAGCGCACAATGCCCAAGGATGCCCTTTGCAAGGGGCGCTCATCAAACGCAATGCGTGATACCAAAGGAAATTTCAACCCGCCTTCCAATACAAAACTTCAGACACTACCCTATTCCTAGACAACTTAGCGAAGATCCCTATCTCTCCGACGCCAGTACAGAATTACGACGGTTCTCCGACAAACACCAGGAGCTCCCATGCTGTCACGTCTTTGCAACTCATGCCGCCCGGCAGTTCTTGTCCTGATTGCGCTTTTCACGTGCGCCGTGATCATGCCACCGACCATGGCGACCAATCTCAATGATTATTGTTCCGACAATGCCCAGCAGATTCCTTACTACACCTTTACAACTGACATTACGCAAGTCACAGATGGCCGTGGCTTTTTGAGCTCGGCAGCAACAAAGGAACTTCTGCAACGAGACGGCATCATTTTGACGTCTGATCCACCAAATACCATTCAATTGGCCGATGACCGCAGTGTCTATGGCGGGGAGTGATCAAGGGAGTAAATAACGATGTGTTGATGCAGACCGGCGTGCAAGGGCCAGTCAGCTTCACGCTGACTTTCATTCAACCAATCTCCGCCTTTGCTTTCGCGCGGGCCGCACTATTTGCCGGTCCCAATGGCATTACACATCCCGCTTGGACTGCAACCGCATACGCCGCCGACAGGGTGGTTGTCGCATCCACCCAGGAGGCAGAGATCAGAAGCTACAGCAATGTTCCCCACCGCACGTTCAATCTGGCGGGATCACAGCCGATTCGCTCAATCACATTTTCGGCGAATAATCACCATTTCGATGCCTTCGCCAATGTCGTGATTTCTGCCTTCATGTGGTGCAAATAGAGTTTCTCCGGAGTAAATCCAAGAAGTTGTTGCGACGCTTTTTTAGTCCCTCATCGGAGATCCGTAAACCCTTGGAGACACCCTATGAAGTTCAGCATGAAGATAGTGTACATTCTGACACTGATGCTCTCACTCGCTGCCGCGGGTCACGCCGATGATTACGCGCTGCACGATAATATCTCCAGCAATTGGATTGACCTCGGCCATTGGATATGGCACTACTCCTTTGATCCTAACTGCATATACCAAGGATGCAAAGGGGCCGAAGTTTATTACGTGCCTTCTTCCGTGGTTAATGAACAGGGAGTAGGCGCGCACCTTTTCCGCGACGTCCTGATCAAAGTCGTGTGGGGCCACGGACCCGAGTCCGGGAAGGGCCGGTACAGCAGCGTGGAGTATGACAGCGCCCCGCCTGGCTTCTTCAATGGTGGCGGCGGCATCGACCTATGGCAAATCGCGTTCGATTGTGACAACGGCTCCAACGGCTACGGGATGTCCCGGTGGTACGCGGACGACAACGGACGTCTGACCAGCCACGGATCTGACTTAGGACCGTTTTACATTCAACCGGAATCCATCGAAGCCGTCTTGAAACCCATCGTCTGTCCGTGATGTCAGGTCACTACTCACCCATGTCCGCGCACAGCGCACCGGAGAGAGCCATTTGAATTGCGACGAGAGAATTGTATCCGCGGTTGGCCATGGTCTGCAGGTAGTTGGAGACGCGGCAGTAGGCTTGAGGTTTTCGGAAGCAGCCGGAGACTTCCTGTTTGACTTTGCTCATTCGTAGGTCTCGTTCGGCGCGGTTATTGGTAAAGGCAACGTGAGGATTCCTGTCGAGGAGCGGCACGGCGTTCTCGTACTTCGGCGCGGCCAGTGCCACGAGTGGGTTCGCAGCGGAGTTCAATAGCGCATGAATTCGCTTCTGCATATTCCACGGTGTACGTCGCGCACGTGCCCCGCTTCTCGGGCCACTGCGGAAGACTCGTCGGTTGTCGGATGATCCGCAGATCCGCATGCTCCTTTCCCAGTCTTTCGATAGTCACGCTCGCGATTTGCAGAAACGTCTGCAGGTCACTCGCCTGTGATCTGCTGGCTTCGGAGGCGTCCGCGCACAGGAGCTCCACAAGCAGCAAGCCAGCAGGGGCAGCCAGCGCCAGGCAGACACCGTCACTGACTGGATTGATGCTTAGCCATTCACGCGGGCAATGCAGGGTCACCACCCCGTCTGGCGAGTGGAGATCCTGCATCTGGTTCGATTCGGAAGTTGTCACGGATTCTCCGACGCACCGAACCGGCACACCCGATCGTTATCCAGCACCACCGAGTTAGTAATCGCCTGGGCGACGGAAAGGAGGCTCGGTCTGAAAAGCGTGGCCACCGCGTGCATGCAGAAACCGGCGTCTGGGTCCGCAATATTATACTCCACAATCGTTAAGTTCATTTCGATGAGTTTACCCTTCTTGAAGACTCCCGCAACGAGCATCGAAGGTAGATTCAGTTGTGTACCATCTGTCAGAGTTACCGCCGAAACAGGGAAAAATTTTGTAACGATATCGGTTGGTCTAGCGTTCCCAAGCCCCATTGACCTGGCTATTTGACGCTTGAGAAACTCCTCTGCGTACCCAGCAGGCCACGCGACAGTCCAGCCTCCGGAGATTAACATCACGTCATACGTGCCGCAATTAAGGTTTGCCTCGCTCTTGAACATATCCTGTAAATGATGCGTAGGCATCTGTTCATGTTTTGTCGCACCCGTACAATCCGCCGGGACTTTCACTCGGATGTAAGCATTATCCATCCATTTCATCCTCACACCTTGTGCTTTCGCTACCGGCGTAAACACCATTCCAGAGACAACCATGGCGAAGGCTAGCGTACGATACGCCCTCATAAATGTTGAAAGCTCCGAACTCTGTTCAAGACTCAAGTTACCCATATCCCATACCTCCCAATTCAATTTGACGTGAAGGTGCCGCGAAGCCGAACTTCCGACGCGCTGAACCTGCCGCTGTACTGCGGCTATCAGTCGCGATCTCCGTTGTCCAGCCACGCAGTTCACGAGTGGAGGAATTCTGCTCTCTCTGCGGCAATGGCGATGGCCCTAGGTATAAAGTCTCACTGGCTCGGGTTGTCCGGATTGACGCAGTTTGGCACTCCGGAATTTGCACAATCACCGGGCCAATTCAGCAGGCTAAACTCAACCGCGTAGTTACCGTACACCACAGTCAGCGTGTTATGCTGCGAGTCGTAGTATGCTTGCAGTTGTGCGTCACCCTTGATGATGAAGCAGTCTTGAGAAGGGTAATCGTTGCAGCTGCCCAAGAATTTTTGCCCCTGTGAGCTCTCGAAAAGTTCTGTTACGCTTCCAAGGTGCGTGCACCACTGAGACCGGTTGCAACGCTCTTGGCTAGAGTTGGTCCAAGAATAACCCTTGGGAGTCACCGTCATCGGTATGCCTTCTTGCGCCATTGCCGATACAGCAATGACCATTACCGACATTGCAACTAATAGTCCAAGTCGCCATTTCATAATCTTCTCCCAGTTGATCATCTGACCTGATTCGCGCTGAAGTTCAGCCGGCGGCGGTGGCGGGGATGGCGCGCAAAC
>CAZWSD010000135.1:0-8087 GCA_964636535.1 uncultured Acidobacterium sp.
GCTACGGCGGCTTTGATATCACCATCACACCCCGCTTCAGCCCCACCATCCCCGTTTGGCTCGAACTGGGCGGCGTCTTCGCCGTTCCCAATATCCGCGGCGGCGGCGTCTATGGCGAGGCCTGGCACCACGCCGGCATGCTCGGCAAAAAGCAGAACGTCTTTGACGACTTCGCATGGGCCGCCAAATATCTCTACAAGCAGGGCTACACCTCGCCCAAACACCTCGCCATCCAGGGCTACTCCAACGGCGGACTCCTCACCGGAGCCTCCATCACCGAGCGTCCCCAGCTCTTCGGCGCCGCCTACATCGGCCACGGCGTGCTCGACATGCTGCGCTACCAGAAGTTCTCCGGCGGGGCCTTCTGGGTTCCCGAGTACGGCAGCTCTGACAACAAGCAGGCCTTCCAATGGCTCATCAAGTACTCGCCCCTCAACAACATCCACAAGGGAACCTGCTATCCCCCCACCTTCATCACCACCTCCTGGGACGACGACCGCGTAGTCCCCAGCCACGAGTTCAAATTCACCGCCGCAATCCAACGCGCCCAGGGCTGCAACAATCCCATCCTGCTCCGAACCACCGGCAGTACCAGCCACATCTACATGCCCACCGACAAGCAGATCCAGCAGGACGCCGACCTGTGGGCCTTCGAGGCATGGAGCATCGGCGTAAAAAAAACACCCTCCAACCCATAACCAATAACCCCACTTAGAAACTTCAAACCCAGGTCTCGCATCCGAGGCCTGGGTTTTCACTTGCGTTGCAGCCCGGGTGGCCCAAACCTGAAAACTCAACAGAATGAGAATGAGGGTGCCCCATGTCTCGCAGAGACATCGGTTGGCCGGTGCCGAACTCTCTCATCCCCGCTTTCCCACAACAAAGGTGCCGGAAGTTCACCCCCAAATTGTTATCCTGAATTTATAGGGCAAATATTTTCGCCCCCAAACCACGCCTCCGCCTGGTCACTCCCGACGTCCCCTGCGCCAGGCCCCGCCTTTACGGCGAATCCCCAGCCATCGTGGCATTCTATGGAAAGCTGGAGATAAAAACACTAGTCAACCCAATAGAATCAACAAGATCCCCACAAAAACAACTGGGGGCGAGCGATCGTCGCGCCTAGTCGACCTCATAGAATCAATCACTTCCCCGCAAAAAGGACGGGAGTCGTCAAAGCTTTTTAAAATCAGCGGGGGAGCCCGCTTTTGCGCATAACCGGTTGAAAACATGAGGAAGGTTGTCTCCGGCAGTTCCGTCGCGTTTTCCCGGATGGCAAGCCGCGGCCCACGCCCTGAACGGCTTCTTCCGGTCAGCCGCAACCCGCCTCCAGCCCGGCTCGCACCGCCCGGATATGCCCCGGCTCCGTCCGGCAGCATCCTCCCACCGCCTGCGCGCCCGCCGCATACCACGCCCGCGCCAGTCTCCCAAAACGCGCCTCCTCGGCCGCCAGGTCGCTCCGCCCCGTCCAGCTCCGGCTCGCCGCATCCCAGCTCTCGCCCGAGTTGGGATACACCAACATGGGTTTCCCCGTATCCGCCCGCGCCTCGCCAATCAGCGCCCCCACCAGGTCCGGCCGCGTGCAATTGATCCCCACCGCCAGCACCCCTTCGGCCCCATCCAGCACTCCGGCACACTCCCGCAGCAGCTCGCCATGAGCCACATGCCGCTCATCCCGGCACGTCAGGGAAACCCATCCCGCCACTCCCGGAAACGCATCCAGCGCCGCCACAATCGCCCGCGCCTCATCCAGCGACGGAACCGTCTCCACCGCCACCAGATCCGCCCCCGTCTCCGCCGCCACCGCCAGCCGCTCCCGATGGAACTTCACCAGATCCTCAAACCCAATCTCATACCGCCCGTGGAACTCCGCCCCGTTATGCAGCGCCGCCCCGTACGGCCCCAGCGACGTCGCAATCCACACCCGCCGCCCGCTCTCCCGCGCGTACTCGCGCCGCGCCGCCTCGGCCAGCTCCACCGAGCGCCGCAGCGCCTCCGCCCAGTCCCCGCGCCCCAGCTCGCGATACCCCTGCGCCGATATCTGATAGCTCGCCGTCTCGATGCAATCCGCCCCGGCCCGCAAATAGTCCAGGTGAACCGCGACAATCGCCTCGGGCGCCTCATCCAGCACATGCGCCGACCACAGCGGCCCGCTCAAATCGAACCCCCGCCGCTCCAGCTCCGTCGCCATTCCCCCATCCAGCACCCGGATCCCGGCAAAATCACTCGCGGTCATCCCAACCACCGTCGCATCCCCCTCCCGACTCACCCAGTCTCGCGCTCCCAGCCTTACCCCGCAACACCGATCCCAACTCAGCCGCCCCCGCGCCGGCCGCGCGCAATCCTCTGCCGCGGCCCTCTTTCTGCTACACTAACCCAAGCCTGTCACACATCGCGGACACGACGCCAGGACAGCCCGCGCACAGGCCCACCGCAACACACCTGTCGGGGAGTGGCTCAGCCTGGTAGAGCACCTGGTTCGGGACCAGGGGGTCGGAGGTTCAAATCCTCTCTCCCCGACCATCGCTTCTCTCTCTCATGGACTGTATGCGCTAAGGCTCGCTCGAGCCTCCGGCCTCTCGCACCGCCCCCCAGCACGGCCAATACCCCCGGCTTTCATTCATCTGGTCAGAGATTCACTCCTGCCACTACAATCGCTGAAGTCGGATCTGCCCACGCGCCTCAATGCATCGAACCGATACCGGATCGGTGCACCACGGCTCGTTCATCCAGCCGACCACACCTCGATGGAGACTTCATGAAAGCTACTGCGCAAACGGTTACAACCGAAGCTCATCCCAAGGCCGCCGCCGTTATGATCGGCTTGCTCGGGGCCCTGGCCGGCCTCATGTTCGGACTGGATATCGGCGTCATTTCTGGCGCCGAGCAGTTTATTAAGGCAGATTTCGGCATCTCCGACCTCATGCTTGAGCATATCGTCAGTTGGATGATGCTCGGCGCGGCCGCCGGAGCCGTCGCAGGCGGATGGATGGCCAAGAGCCTCGGCCGCAAGCGCTCCCTGCTGGTGGGCTCTCTCATCTTTGTCGTCGCCTCCGTCCTCTGCGGTGCGGCCTGGTCCGTCATGGCGCTCCTCATCGGACGCCTCATCCTTGGCGTCTCCATCGGCATCCTGTCCTTCACCGCTCCCATCTACCTCGCTGAGATCGCGCCGGAAAACATTCGCGGCTCTATGGTGTCCTTCTATCAACTCATGATCACCATTGGCATCTTTGTCGCCTATCTGTCCGATCTCGCTTTCAGCTACTCCGGGAACTGGCACTGGATGCTCGGCATCATCGCCATTCCCGGTGCCCTCTTCTTTCTCGGTATCTTCGCCCTGCCCGACAGCCCGCGATGGCTCATGATGCGCGGACGCAAGGAGGAAGCCACCAAGGTGCTGCTCAGGCTGCGCGGTAACCCCAAAATCGTGGAACAGGAAGAGCAGGAAATCGCCGCACAGCTCCGCATTCCGCAACATGGCTGGCACATGTTCCTGCAGAATAAAAACTTCCGCCGCTCGGTCGGACTCGGTGTGCTGCTGCAGATAGTGCAGCAGTTCACTGGCATGAATGTGGTCATGTACTATGCCCCGATCATTTTTCAGGACATGGGTTATCAGAAGGAAGCACAGATGGTCTTCACCGCCGTCGTCGGTTTGACCAACGTGCTGGCTACCTTCATCGCCATCTGGCTGGTCGACAAGTGGGGCCGCAAGCCCATCCTCTACACCGGCTTTTCCGTCATGGCCATCGGCATGGCGGTCGTCGGCGCCATGATGCATCTAGGCATCAATTCCCACGTCGAACAGCTCTTTACCGTCGCGATGCTCCTGCTGTTCATCGTCGGCTTCGCCATGTCGGCGGGTCCACTCATCTGGATCCTGTGCTCAGAGGTGCAGCCCATCAACGGCCGCGACTTTGGTATTGCCCTTTCCACCCTGACCAACTGGGTCGCTAATTTCGTGGTCGGCGTCACCTTCCTCTCTCTGCTCAACAACTTCGGCCACGCGCAGACTTTCTGGCTCTACGCCGGATTCAACGTGCTATTCCTGGTAATCACCGGTTTGCTCGTGCCCGAAACTAAAAACATCACCCTCGAATTCATCGAACGCAACCTCATGGCCGGCAAACCGCTGCGCAAAATCGGCCGATAATCCGCTCAGGATCTACAAAAACAGCCGAGGCCGGACAATTCGTCCGGCCTCAGTTCCCCAGTGGGCAATCCAC
Source organism: uncultured Acidobacterium sp. (assembly GCA_964636535.1). Classification (GTDB taxonomy): domain Bacteria; phylum Acidobacteriota; class Terriglobia; order Terriglobales; family Acidobacteriaceae; genus Acidobacterium. The sequence goes on from CAZWSD010000135.1 coordinate 4,224, forward strand.
CCGGCTCAATCCCCGGGCGCAGGCACAGCCGTCCGCTCCTGCTCGATCGCCTCAAACATGGCCTCGTTGTCGCTGTACTTGAAGTATCCAAGATGACGCTTCTCCGCCTCCAGATGCTCGGCACTGCCCAGTAATGCAAGGTCCGCCTTCGTTACCGGCTGCAGGCCGCTCGCCTTCAGCCTCGAAAGAATCTCCTCCGGACTCAGCGTATTCCCTTCCGGTTGCGTCGCAAGATAGTCAATCGCCTGCTGTGCGCCCAGCTCCCCGTCATGGCGTGCGATACCCACCAACCCAGTCGAGGCGCGCCGCGCCCATCCAGCCACGAATCGTCCCGCCAGCGAACGGGCCTCCGCCGGATCCCACACCTGAAACACCGGCTCCTCAGGATGCTCCCCCACCGGCGCAGTCGCGTAACCATCCGGCCCCATCGGCAGACCTAACTGCGCATCCTGCATGTCGCCAATAGCAAATATCAATGTATCCATATCCAGCAGAGTCTTTTGCCCGTTCGCTACCGGCTTCGTGCTGCCGTCCGCCCGCCGAACAAGTTCGTTGTCCCCCACCTCCAGGTGAGCGATGCGCCCGTCAGCACCGGCAATGACCGCCGTCGGCGATGACAGGAATCGGAAAGACAATCGCGGCTCGACGCAGGTAAATCCCTCTTCATTCAGCTTTGGGAAATGCTCCGGGAAGATCGCATCCGGTGATACATCCTCGCCAACCCGCGCACAACGCCCCTCCACCCTCGCAAGCTCGGCAGCCAACGCCGTGGGGTCAATATGATGAATCACAAACTCGATTTCCTTCTTGTCAAACTTGATCTCGACTGGTCCCCGCCGGGCAATAATCGTCACCTCCTCGGTCAACCGCGAGGGACTGTCCTGCAGCAGCCAGCGCGCAATGTCAATCGCGACGTTGCCAATACCAATGATTCCGATCCGGCGCCCCGTCGAAAAATCCTGCCGCGCATATGGCGGAAGCTGGTTGTAGTGATAAACAAAATCCTTGGCCGCATATACGCCCTTCGAATGCTCGCCCGGCAGCCCAAGTTCGTGCGCGCCCTGCGCCCCGCACGTGTATATCACGGCCGAGGGCCGCATCACGTCAAGATCTGCGATCGTCAGATCATATCCATTACCGATCTTCACATTCCCGAAATAGTGCACGTTGGGAAGTTCCAGGATCTGGGCAAACTGCTTGCGAAGCCCAAACTTCATCTTGTCCTTGAGCGGGTAGATGCCATACTCGGCCAGCCCACCGGGCTTCACGTCACGGTTAAACAGCATCACGTTAAACCCGGCAAGCGCAACCTTACGCGCAGCGAACATTCCGGCAGGACCGGCTCCAACCACAAAGACTGTCTTCATAAATGAACTCCTGGGCAGCCGCCCGCATGCCCTGGGCGGCTTCAGACAATGTATCGCGAGAAATGAACCTCAATCGGGACAGCGGACAGTACGCGCGCAGGCGGAGAGCAGCCGGAACTTGAACAGCGCGCCCACGCAGGGTTCGGATGTATGCCCCGCGGAGTTGAATCTGCATGCACCCCTAATATACCCGCACAACGCCACTGGAAGTGACCTGGAACACACCGTTGAAATACCCGCCAGTAACGGGGCCTTGCGCATCGTTTAATTCTGTAATACGCGTCAGGAGCCGGTTCGCTCATGCGTGATTCCCGTCACTGTGGCGCGGATCGAGCGCCGTTAATCTTTGCTTAGTTAATGAATTGCGCAAATTCAAGACATCGCGCAATGAAGGAGCCGACAATGCGCACTGTGACCGATGACTCCTGCGAATTACTCGGCGAATTCTTTGCCACCCTCGCCCACGCCTCCCGCATGCGCATTCTCTGTGCCCTGCAGCGCGGCCCCAAAACCGTCACGGAAATCGCCCTTCGCGCCGAAATCTCGGTCCCCAACGCCTCGCAGCATCTCCGGTTCATGCGCGACCGCGGAGCCGTCATCGCGCAGAAGCGCGCGCAGAACGTCTACTACCACGTCGCCGACCCCAGGATCACCATGGCAATGATAATGATCCACGAGTCCTTGGCCGAGCGCTTCCAGCAGAACGCCATACGCGCGTCTGTCCGCCCGACGGGAAGCAGCAGGCGCAAGATTCCTCAACCCGCTTGACTCGCGGAATTTCGCGGTCTGGCTTGCATACACAGGAGCACTGATATGAGCACAGCAATTGAAGCCATCACACCCGACAAAATCATCGATGCCCGCGGCACCGCATGCCCCGGCCCACTGCTTGAGGCCAAAAAAGGCATCGGCCTCGTCAAGGTCGGGCAGGTCATTGAAGTCAAGTCCAATGACAAAGGCTCGCGCAAGGACATCTCTGCTTGGGCGGGCAAGGTTGGCCACGAGTTCCTCGGTTTCATTGAGGCCGATGGACATGACCGCCTCCTGGTCCGGCGTAAAAAGTAATCTATACGGTTATGTTATGGATTTGCAGCCGCGCCGGTCTGCGTGGACCGGCGCCACCTCCATCACCCGGATGGGCGATGGCGACGGGAGTTGGACATGAGTGATCCGTTCGTTCCCAAAATCCTGGTTTTGGCAACCGACAAATGCGCTTATCCCGGCGCCGACGCGGTCGGCAAGGCCCACCAGGAATACCCCTCCAACGTCTATATCCTCCGGGTGCTCTCCCCTGTTCTTTTCCCTGAAGATTTCTACCTCCGCGCCTACAGCCAGGGCATTGACGGCATTCTCATCGCCGCCTGCGGCTCAGATTGCCCTTATCACGGCGCCTACGACCGGCTCGCCACCCGCATTGACGAACTCACATCGCGCATGAAGACAGGCGGCCTTGAGATCGAGCGCATCCGCATCACGGCCATCTGCACGGTCTGCATCAAGGCCTTTCTCAAGGAAGTGGCTGAAATGAGCGATCACCTCTACCGGCTCGGACCCGTCAACCGGGAGCTGGCCGAGCGCCTGCGTCATGAATCGCTGGATCGCATGCAGGCCAGAGCTCGCTTCCCACGCATGGCTCCGGCCTTGCAGGGAGGATTGGGATGAATACACAGATCAACTCCGACTATGTCCCCGATGTATTGATCGTTGGCGGCGGCATCGCCGGCCTCCAGTCCGCGCTCGACCTCGCCGACCAGGGCCTCCAGGTCCTCGTCGTCGAGCGCAACGCCAGCATCGGCGGCCGCATGATCTCCCTTAGCAAGGTCTTCCCTACCCTCGACTGCGCCAGTTGCATCACCACTCCAAAAATGTCCGCCGCCGCGCATCATCCCAACATCCAGATCCTCACCAATACTGATGTTCAGGCCATCGAGTCGCGCAACGGCATCCATACCGTCCGCCTCTTGCAGAAGGCCACCTACGTCAACTTCGACAAGTGCATCGGCTGCCGCCTCTGCGAATACGCCTGCGACACTGAATACCCCGATCCCTTCGAAGAAGGTCTCGGCGCAGTCCGCGCCATCGCCGTGCCCTTTACCAATGCCATCCCGCAAAAGGCCATCCTCGACGCCGAGCATTGCGCCACCTGCGGAGCATGCGCCCGCGTCTGCCCCACTGACGCCATCGAATTCGATCAGCAGGCCCGAACCCTCAACATCCACACCGAAGCCGTCATCGTCGCCTCCGGCTTCAACCTCAATTCCGTCACCATCAAGCCGCAATACAACGCAAAGCGCAGTTGCAACATCATCGCCCCCACCACCATGGAGCGTCTGCTCGCCCCCCACGGTCCCTATGGCCGGGTGTTGCGGCCCTCAGACGGCAAGGTCCCTGCGTCGATCGCCTTCGTCCAGTGCGCAGGCTCGCGCGATGAATCCATCGGCATCCCCTACTGCTCCCGCGTCTGCTGCATGTACGCCATCAAGCAGGCCATGCTTCT
>CAZWSD010000136.1:0-8030 GCA_964636535.1 uncultured Acidobacterium sp.
CTGCACAGACACACCAACCAGTCCAGGGAGACGCTCTACTTTGTCGCCAACTGGGGCTGCCAGTTCCCGTTCCTCCGCCCCTGGCTCGAAAAGGCGGAGAACGGCGCCCGCGAGCAGTACGGCGTAAAGGTCCAATACTCCCAGGCATACTGGACACCGCCCCTCACCCCCATCCTCGCCTACGAACTGGAAAGCAAGCAGATCCAGGACAAGCTCGAGCTCTGCCCGCTGGTCTCCATCACCGACCACGACAGCATTCAGGCCCCGCTGCTGCTGCGCACCGTCCCCGCCGCGCGACATATTCCGCTCTCGCTCGAGTGGACCGCTCCCTTCGGCGGCGATCAGGCCTTCCATCTCGGCATCCACAATCTGCCCAGCGATCAGGCCATCCCCTGGATGCAGTCCTTGGCCGAGTACACCAGGAATCCCAGCGCACCGCGCCTCACCGAACTTCTCGAGGCCCTCCACGCTCTGCCCAACACGCTCATCATCTTCAATCACCCCGAGTGGGATCTCTACCTCATCGGCCGAGAAAAGGCCGCCCAGCGCGTCAACGACTTCCTCGCTCAGAACCGCCAGTTCCTTCACGCCCTTGAGCTCAACGGCCTCCGCAACTGGGAAGAAAATCGCCGCGTCAAGCACCTCGCCGAAAAGTGGAACATGCTCCTCATCTCCGGCGGCGACCGCCACGGCTGCGAACCCAACGCCAACGTCAACCTCACCAACGCCTCCACCTTCACCGAGTTCGTGCACGAAGTCCGCGACGGCCAAAGCCACGTCCTCTTCATGCCGCAGTACGCCGAGCCATGGAAACACCGCGTCCTCAATTCCACCCTCGACGCCATCCGCGACTACCCTGACTTCCCGCAGGGCTCACGCCTCTGGGACGAGCGCGTCTTCCATCCCGATAAGGACGGTTCCATCCGCTCTCTCGCCGAACTATGGCCTAGCGGACGCTCCCCCTGGTACATGCATTACGGCATCCGCATAGTGCGCGCCATGGGCACAGGAACCCTCTCCAAGGGACTCCGCCTCGCCTGGAGCGACGCCCAGGATCTCAAGTACCGCCTCGGCGACGAAACCGCCTGAAACCGGATTCCCGTCCCACACACACCACCCCCCATTCCACGGCGACATGCCCCTCGGGCTTGCTCGCCGTTTTCCCATTTCAGCGCCCGTTCCCCGAATCTGCGATCCTCCCTCTCGCTTCCGCTTTCCTTCCTTGCGCCCCGCGATTCCCCGGGATTTTTCCTCTCCATCGCGCTCCATCCAAGGTTGGAGAAAAGAAACCATCGATCTTCTCAAGACTTTCATTCCCACTCCCTCTAAGTTTGTAAATGACTCCACAAATACTTTCCCCACCCCGGATCCACTCCGGGGTTTCTTTTGCCCGCTCACGCCGCCACACCTCCCGCGCGGCCCGGATAAAATCAAAGCATGACCTACGCCAGCGCGGTTGACCGCCTCTTTGCTCTCGCCACTGAGCTTGCAGGCCCACCCCGCAAGTACCGCCTTGAAGAGATGCGGCAGCTCTGCCAGGCTCTCGGCCAGCCCCAACGCCGCTTTGCCTCCGTGCTCATTGCCGGCACCAACGGCAAAGGGTCCACCGCCGCCCTGCTCGCCCACATCCTCACCGCCGCTGGCTATCACACCGGCCTCTACACCTCACCCCATCTTGAGCAGGTCAACGAACGCATCCGCATCAGCAACCCCTCCGGCGAGCTCGCGCCGATTGAAGACGGGCCCTTCGCCGAAGCCTTCGCCAAAGTCGAAGCAGCCGCTGTCGCCTTGCAGCACAATGGCGGCTTACCCGGCCCGCCCAGCTTCTTTGAGGCCGTCACTGCTACCGCCTTCGTTGCCTTTGCCGCCACCGGCGTCGACATCGCCGTCCTCGAAGTCGGCATGGGCGGACGCCTTGACGCTACCAATATCGTCGATCCGCTGCTCTCCGTCATTACCGACATCTCCCTCGACCACATGGAATACCTCGGCGCCACCATCGACGCCATCGCGCGGGAAAAAGCCGGCATCATCCGCCCCAACGGAACCCTCATCACCCTCCCGCAGCATCCGGCCGCCAACCAGGTTCTGGGAGAGGTCGCCGTCTCGCTCAACGCCCGCGGCGTCAACGCCGCCGCCTATATTCCCCATCTCACTCCCAGGCACATCAGCCCCCGGAACCACTACACCCTCGCCGTCCTCGACGAAGAGATCGAGGTCGATCTCCCGCTCGCCGGCAGCCATCAGCAGCGCAACCTCGCCCTTGCTCTCGCCGCTGCCGTGCAATTACGTAATCAATACAGTTACAATATCGGCGCCGGCGAAATCTTGCGGGGAATCCGTTCCACACGCTGGCCCGCCCGCCTCGAACGCTTCCACCATGACTCCCATGCCGACATTCTCATCGACGTGGCCCACAACCCGGCCGGCGCATGGGCCCTCCGTTCGGCTATCTCCCATTTCGACCCTGCACCCCCATCCATGACCCTGGTCTTTTCCTGCCTCCGCGACAAGGCCCTCAATGAAATGGCCCAGATCCTCTTTCCGGCCTTCGATCACGTCGTCCTCACTCAGGTCTCGTCGCCCCGCGCGGCCACGTTAGAGAGCCTTCGCGCCGCCGCCGAATCGGCCCACGTCCACGCCGCCGAGGCATCTGACCCTGAGCACGCCCTCAACCTCGCCCTCGAAGTCACCCCTCCCACCGGCCTCATCGTCATTGCCGGTTCCGTCTACCTCGCGGGCGAACTCCGCGGCAAGGCCATGCGCTCATGAACCGTTTTACACTCGGCCCCAGACCCTCCCCACTGCCGTGGCGCGAGCGCGCCATCAGCCTCTGCTGCCGCGTCCCCGCCATCTTCGCTTCCACCGCCATCTTCGGCAGCCTCTCCCTGCTGGCTTCCTTGTTTGAGAACGACGGCAAATGGCAACACCGCATCGCCCAGCGGTGGGCTCACGTCCTGGTTCGCAGCAGTGGCGCACGTTTGACCGTCCTCCAGCCTGAGCGCCTCGCCCCCCAGCTCGCCGTTTACACGTGCAATCACCTGTCCTACATGGACACTCCCGTCCTGTTCAGCTCTTTGCCCTTCCAATTCCGCATCGTTGCCCGGCATGACCTCTGGAAGCTGCCCTTCGTCGGCTGGCATCTGCGGCGCTCCGGCCAGGTCCCCGTGAATGTGGACAATCCCCGCGCCTCCATCGCCAGCCTCAGCTCGGCCGTCCGCACCCTCAAGGCCGGCATGCCGCTCGTCATCTTTCCGGAGGGGGGACGCAGCCGCGACGGCCATCTTGCTCCTTTCCTCAATGGGCCCGCCTTCATGGCCATCCGCGCTCAGGTTCCGCTCATTCCCATGGCCCTCATCGGCACGCACGAACTTTTGCCCATCCACACCGGCGAGATCCATCCCGTTCCCGTCAAGCTGGTTGTCGGCGAGCCCATCTCTACGGCTGGCCTGACCCCGAAGGACGTAGAAGCCCTTACCCAGCAGCTCATGGCCACCATCGCATCCCTCTACTACTCGCACAGCTATCTCTCCCGGCCTGAGGTGGAATCCGAGGCCGCGCTTGAAGCCGGTCTCCCAAACCCATCTTTGTCTGTATAATCGCGGCTCGTCCCGAGGTTGCCCATGAACACTCCCCGGATCGCAATTCCAGAACCCTCCGCCATCGATCCCCAATACTCCGCCAGAAACTGGCCAATCTACGCCTCCGCGGTCGAATCTGCCGGCGGCGCACCCGTCGCCATTTCACTCTCCTCGCCTCCGGCGCAGATAGCCCGCGCCCTCGCCGCCTGCCAGGCCATCCTCCTTCCCGGCAGCGGCGCCGACATCAATCCCTCCCGCTACGGGCAACAGTCCAACCGCTCCAATCCGGCTGATCCCGCCCGCGAAGCCGCCGACGAATTGCTCCTCCAGGATGCCTTCAACCTCCACAAGCCCATCCTCGGCATCTGCTATGGCTTCCAGTCCATGAATGTATGGCTCGGCGGCTCGCTGATTCAGGATCTCCCCACCCAGAACCCCTCCCAGGTTGCCCACGGCCGCGTCAACGGCCAACTCCCCCCGCTCCATCCCGTCAATCTCCTCGAAGGCTCCCGGCTGCGCACCCTCGCCGGAGCTGCGGAAGCTCCCGTCAACAGCAGCCATCACCAGGCTGTCGCCCGCCTCGGTGACAGTCTGCAACTCGCAGCCACCTCCGCCGAGGATGGAGTCATCGAAGCCGCCGAGATGCGCGGAGCGCCTTTCGTTATCGGCGTCCAATGGCACCCCGAGCGTTCTTTTCAGGATGAACCCTTCTCAAATCGCATTTTTTGCGCGCTCGTCGACGCCGCCCGTGCCTGGCGACCCCTCCCCAACGCGGTGACCGTTTCTTGAGCCTATCTCCTCCAGAGATCGCATCCCTCCTCGCAGATACCGGCCTTCCTGTCTCTTCGGATCTCGCCAAACAGCTTTCCGCCTACCTTGCGCTGCTCCTCAAGTGGAATGCCCGCACCAACCTCACCGCCATCCGCGATCCCCGGGATATCGTCCTCCGCCATTTCGCCGACAGCCTGCTCTGCTCCCAGTACGTCGATGCCTCCACCCACACCCTGCTCGATTTCGGCTCCGGCGCCGGCTTTCCAGGTGTTCCCATCGCCTTGGCACGGCCGCAACTTCGCGTCACTCTCGCTGAATCGCAGAATCGCAAAGCCGCCTTTCTCCAGGAAGTCGTCCGAGCCCTCGGACTAAACGCCGAAGTCTGGACCCGAAGGGTCGAGTCCATGCCTTCAGACCAGCTCTACAACGCCGTAACCCTTCGCGCCGTAGACCGGATGGAATCCGCATGCGGCTCCGCGGCTCTCCGGGTCGCCCCCGGCGGTCAGATCCTCGCTTTCACCACCACCCGTCTCAAGGACTCGATCACCTCCGCAGCCCCGGGAATTCAATGGCAGGAGGCCATCCGCCTACCCCATTCCGTCCAAGGCGTCCTCCTGCTGGGCCGACGCTAGCCCCCCGCATTGTTCCACGTGGAACATCCGCCCTGGCTACGCATCCCGCCCTGTGTTCCACGTGGAACAATGCCTCAGCCCCAAGAAGTTTTCCACCGAAGCACCCAATTCCCCCTCCGATTTTCCGCCGCTCCCCCACCACCCATATCACCCTCATTCCCCATCATTTACCCGCCACCACACTTCCCAGCGAAAAACTTCTTCCACAAATTCCGCCCAGTTACCCACAGCCTCCGTTCATTGCCGAAATCACCCAAAACCCGATACCCTCAAAAGCGACATGGGAAAGGTTCTCGCGGTCGTCAACCAGAAAGGCGGAGTCGGCAAGACTACTACCGCCATCAACCTATCCGCCGCACTCGCACTCGAAGGCCTCTCCACCCTCCTCCTGGACTGCGACCCCCAGGCAAACTCCAGCGGCGGCCTCGGCATCCCCCGCGACGACGAACGCAAAAGCACCTACGACGTCATCATCGGCGCCTGCTCCCTCGCTGAAGCCATCCTCCCCACGGAAATCCCACAACTCTCCCTCCTCCCCTCCAGCAAAAACCTCATCGGAGCCAACGTCGAACTCATCCAGCTCGATAACCGCGCCTTCAAGCTCCGTCAGGCCCTCGAACCCGTTCACGACAAATATCAGTACATCGTCCTCGACTGCCCCCCCGCGCTCGACCTCCTCACCCTCAACGCCCTCGTCGCCGCAGACGCCCTCCTCGTCCCCATGCAAGCCGAGTACTTCGCCCTCGAAGGCATCAGCGAACTCATGCACACCCTCGAACGCGTCCGCGAAACCTTCAACGAAAAACTCGCCCTCGAAGGCGTCGTCCTCACCATGTATGACGACCGCACCAACCTCGCCCAGCAGGTCACCGATAATCTCCGCGACTTCTTCAAAGACAAACTCTTTCGCACCACCATCCCTCGCAACGTCCGCCTCGCCGAAGCCCCTAGCTACGGCAAACCCGTCGCCCTCTACGATCCCCGCTCCCGTGGCGCCGAAACCTATCGCGACCTCGCCCTCGAACTCCTCCAGCGCCATGGCGTCGAAAGCCCCGCCGCACTCCAACGCAAGAAGACTGCCGCCGCCGAACCAGCCGCCAACCCCCGACGAAATCCCGTCCGCTTCTGGCCCTTCTCCTCCTAAACACCCCTCCCACTTCCCATCGCTAGCCCGAATCACCCCCATTTGCATCGCGGAACAATTTCTCTCATCGCAGGTATCGCTCATGACCACGCCAACTGAATCCGCAAAAGATCACAACAAGCGCCGCGCCCTTGGAAAAGGCCTTGAGTCTCTCCTTCCCAGAACCACCCCCAAAACTCCTCCGCCTACCCCCGCCCCCGCATTTGAATCCGGCAAACCCAGCGATATCCCCCTCGACCAGATCGAACGAAAACCCTGGCAAACCCGCACCCACTTCCAGGAAAAAGAACTCTTCGAGCTCGCCGAATCCATCACCTCCAACGGAGTCGTCCAGCCCATCCTCGTTCGCCCCCTGCCCAACGGCCGCTTCCAGCTCATCGCCGGCGAGCGCCGCTGGCTCGCCTCCCAGCGTGCCGGCAAAACCACCGTCCCGGCCATCCTCCGGCAGGTCTCCGACCAGCAGGCCATGGAAATCACCATCGTCGAAAACCTGCAGCGCACTGACCTCAACCCCATGGAACAGGCCCGCGCCTTTGAACGCCTCTCCCACGAATTCCAGATGACACAGGAGCAGATGGCCAAACGCACCGGCAAGGAGCGCGCCTCGGTCGCTAACTTCCTCCGCCTCCTCCGCCTGCCAAAAGATGTCCAGGCCAAAGTCGAGTCCGGCGATCTCACCTTCGGCCACGCCCGCACCATCCTCGCCCTGGAAGACCCTGAGTCCATCCAGAAAGCCGCCCAGAAAGTCCTCGCACTTTCCATGTCCGTCCGCCAAACCGAGTCCTACGTCCAGGGCATCCTCCACCCGGAACGCAAACACGCCAAAAAGGATGAACCGAAACAGCCTGAAATCGACCCCAACGTCAAAGAAGCCCAGGACCAGCTCCAACGCGCCCTCGGCCTCAAGGTCCGCATTGAAGATAAAAACGGCCGAGGTCGCGTCATCATCGAGTACTCCCGCCTCGAAGACTTCGACACCCTGCTCGACACACTCACCAGCAGATAGCCGCGAGCCCCGACGCTTATCGTATTTGTATCTCTATCGGTTACATTTGCGGATGGGCGCCCGCGCCTGCTATCCTCGCTCCCGCGGCCCCTCCAACCCCGCAAACAGATCCCGAATGGCCCGCGCCGTCTCCCGCATCGAGTAGCGCTTTCGAAAACACGGCCCCGCGCGTTCCGCGTAGCCGGCTCGCCCCTCGTCACTCATCTCCAGCCAGCGCCCCAGCAGGGCTTCCGCACCCGCCAGCGAATCCGCTTCCACCAGCCCCGCGCCATCCTCCACGATGTCCGGCCATATGTTCACCCGGTTTGAAATCAACACCGGTCGCCCGCACGCCAACGCCTCCGCCACCGCAATCCCAAAGTTCTCCTGGTGCGACGGCAGCACAAACGCCTCGCAGCAGCGCAGCGCGCCCCACTTCACATCACCGCTCAGCATGCCCGGCCAGTGCACTCGCTTCGCAATCCCCCGAAACCTCGCCTGCTCCTGCAACTTCCCCTGCAACCCCACCTGGTTCGGACCTGCGATCACCAGATCCAGATCCGGCCTGCTTTCCGCCACTCGCGCGAATGCCTCCAGCAGCAGATCGCAGCCCTTCTTCTCATGGATTCGCGCCATGAACAGCAGAAATCTCCGGCTTTCGCCCGCCTCCCCTGCAAGCTCCGGCATCCGCGCCAGAAAAGCCCCCCGCTGCGCCGCCGCGTCACCCTCCGGCTCCATCGCTCCATACGGAACCACCAGTTCCTTCCACCCGCTCGGCTTGAAACTGGTCCCCGCCAGCTCGCGTTCCGTCTCGCTGGTAAACAAAACTGCCTTCGCATCCCGCAGCACCGGGTACTGCCACCGCCAGAACAGCGACTTCTTCAGCTTCTTCAGCGGATACCGCTGGTTAAACCATG